>JAEURA010000299.1 GCA_016789005.1 Anaerolineae bacterium | reverse complement strand
GTTCCGCGCGGCGGAGTCGCTGGATCAGGTGCAGGGCGTCATCGCCGCCGACCCGCACATGGGCGTCTACGGCTTGGGGGCGGCGGTCCTACGCCATCAGGCGGGCGACCCGAACGCCGACGCCGCCTATGCCGCCGCGCTGGAGTCCGCGCCGACCTGGGACGCCGGCTGGATCAACCGGGCGGCGCTCGCCGAGGCGCGGGGCGACGATGCGGCGGCGCTGGCATATCTGGACCGCGCCCGCGCCATCGACCGCTTCAACGGGGCGGCGCTGCACTATGCGCGCATCGCCGAGCGGACCGGTGCGGACGATCTGTCTGATCTGGTGGACGCCTACCGCCTGGGCTTCGACTACCTGAACCTGCCGCTTTCAGCATTCTGGGGCGAAACCCCCGCCCGGCGGGAAGCGGTCGGCAGCCTGGCGGCGGATTGGACGGCGGACGCGCCCGACCTCGCTTACCGGCTGCTGCGGGTCCACGCGCCGGAGCAGATCGCAGCGCTGACGGCGGTGGTGGAGTCGCATGATCCGCCCAAGCCGGGCGACTGGTGGGTGCTGGGCGAGGAAGCGCTGCGCGCCGGCGACGCGGCGGCGGCGTTCGACTGGATGGACCGCGCCGCCCGCGCTGCCCGCACCAACGGCGATTATTACGCCTCACGCGCCCGCGCCCGCATCGCGCTGGACCCGGCGGACCCAGTGATCGAGATCGATCTGCGCCTTGCCGAACTGCTGGGCGCGCGTTATGAATCGCCGAACGCCATCCGCGCCGAGATCGCGCCGGATGAGGAAACGCGGCGGCGGCTGTGGGCGAACGCCGTGCCGCCGCAGGTGGTCGCTCAGAACTTCGAGGGCGTCAGCTATGCCGGGCGGGGGGTCGGCTTCTGGATCGCCCCGTCGATGCGCCCGCCGGGTGTCGGGCTGGCGGTCTTGCAGCCCTGGGTCGCCCTGGCGGAAAGCTACGCCGCCGCCGGAGAAGTCGAAGCGGCGGAGGCGGTCCGCCGTGCCATCGCCGAACGTCGGTAGGGGCGCATCGCGATGCGCCCGAAATCGCGGGCGGTTCACGAACGGGCGGTTCACGAACCGCCCCTACGAGACGGTGCGACCCCATCGGGATATTTGATGCGATTTCGCTGGATAGGAAAGAAGGCTGCCATGCCGCGCATCAGCGTCTTCGACATGCTCAAGATCGGCGTCGGACCCTCCAGCTCCCATACCATGGGACCCTGGCGCGCCGCCGCCCGCTTCCTCACCGATCACTTCGCCGGGGCGGCGCTGGATCAGGTCGAGCACCTGACCGCCCACCTTTACGGCTCGCTGGCGAAGACCGGGCGCGGGCACGGCACAGACATCGCCCTGCTGATGGGATTGAGCGGCGAAGAGCCAGAGACCTTCGACACCGAAACGCTCGCCGCGCGCGTTGCCGCCATCCAGGACGCTCGCCGGCTGCTCCTGCTCGGAAGGCGCGCCATTCCCTTCGACCCTTCGCGCGACATCCGCTTTCATTTCGACGAGACGCTGCTCTATCACCCCAACGGCATGCGCTTCGCCGCCCGGCTGCACGATGGGTCGCTGGTCACCGCGACCTACTACTCCATCGGTGGCGGCTTCATCGCCCATGAGAACGAAACGGGCGCGCCGGGCATGGATGAGGTGACGCTGCCTTACCCTGCCGATTCCGCCGAAGAGGTGCGCGCTCACTGTGCCGCGAACGATCTGCCGCTGTGGCGCATGGTCTGGGAGAACGAGCAGGCATGGCGCAGCCCCGACGCCGTCCGCGCCCGCCTGGACGCGCTGTGGGACGCCATGCGCGACTGCATCTATCGCGGCTGTCACACCCCTGGCGAACTGCCCGGCGGGCTGCGCGTCGCCCGGCGCGCCAGCCAGATTCACCAGCGCTTGATCTGCGGTGCGGCGTATGGATCGCACGACGAGTGGATCGCCCGGATTCGCGACTGCGGCACGACCTTCGCCGATGTGGTCAAGTGGGTGAGCGTCTTCGCCCTGGCGGTCAACGAGGAGAACGCCTCGTTCGGGCGGGTGGTGACCGCGCCGACCAACGGGGCGGCGGGAGTCATCCCGGCGGTGCTGATGTACTACGTCTGTTTCCACGACGCCGATGAAGAGGCGATCCGCCGTTTTCTGATGGTGGCGGGCGAGATCGGCACGCTGTTCAAGAAGGGCGCGACCATCTCGGCGGCGCTCGGCGGCTGTCAGGCGGAGATCGGCGTGTCGTCGGCGATGGCAGCGGCGGCGCTGGCGGAATGCCTGGGGGGGACGGTCGATCAGGCATTGATGGCGGCGGAGATCACGATGGAGCACCACCTGGGGCTGACCTGCGATCCGGTTGGCGGGCTGGTGCAGATTCCCTGCATCGAGCGCAATGCGATGGGGGCGATGAAGGCGATCACCGCCGCCACGCTGGCGCTGGAAAGTCTGCCGCAGAACGCCAAGGTCTCGCTGGATGCGGTGATCCGCACCATGTGGCAGACGGCACAGGACATGAGCGACAAGTACAAAGAGACCTCCGAGGGCGGCTTGGCGCTGCACATCCCGGTCAACGTGGCGGAGTGCTGACGCGGGACGGGCGAACGGCGTGGACGAGAAAGAACCGGGCGGGCGAGCCGCCGGCTCGCCCCTACGAGACGGCGGGCGTAGGGGAGACCCGTCGGGTCTCCCGCTGCATAGATGCGAAACCTACCGTCAGCCCCGAACCAGCCGGGGGATGTCGCGCAGTTTGGGCATGTTCCCCGCCAGCAGCACACCGACACGGAAGATGCGCCCCGCCAGCCACATCACCGCCACCACCGTCACCACCAGCAGCGCCAGGCTGATGAGAATCTCCAGCGGCGGCACGCTGGTCACCGCGAGCCGCTGGATCATCGCCATCGGCGCGGTGATCGGAACCAGGCTGAGGATCGTCGGCAGCGTCCCGTTGGGGTCGGTGGTGAATGCCGGGATGAAGTAGAGCGGCAGCATCGCCGGGATGGTGAAGATGACCGCGTACTGCGGACCTTCGCGCATCGAGTTGGAGATGGCGCTGATGATGGCGTAGAACCCGGCGAAGAGCAGGTATGCCAGGACGAAGTACGCCAGCAGGACCGGCAGGATCGACGGTGAAATCTGGATGTTCGCCAGCGTGCCGATCAGCCCGACCGTATCTGCCAGCCCGGACCCGCCCGCCAGCGCCACCGCCGCGAACAGCGTGGCGACCCAGGCGACCACCTGGAACAAGCCGAGCAGCCCCATCGCCAGGATTTTCCCGCCCAGCAGGTCACCCGGTTTGACGGTGGCGATCAGAATCTCGACCAGCCGCGTCTCTTTTTCCTCGATCACCGTCTGCATCATGTAGCCGTTGGTCATGAAAAGGCTCATAACCAGCGTGATGGCGAAGACGTAGACCATCAGGAATGCGCCGCCTTCCAGTTCGTCTGAACTACCCTCGCCGAGCGTCGTCAGCTGCAGGTTGGTGAAAGTGGTGTTCGACGGATCGAGCAGGCGGAAGCGGCGGTCGCCTTCGACATTTTCGGTTATGGCGTCCATCAGCAGGCTGACGATGGGCTGCTCCATGAGCTGCCCCAAGCCGAAAGTCGGCTGCACGATTTCGATGCGCCCGGTCTCCAGATAGTCCGCCTGGACGATGTAGAACACCTGAATCTCGCCGGCGGCAAGCGCCGCTTCCCCGGCTTCAACCGTGTCATAACGGCGCATGAAGTCGGCGGCATCGTCCGGCACAGCCTGGATCAAGCCGGAGAAATCGACGAAGCCGGCTGCCGTCAGGTCGCCGCCAAACGTCTCGCTGACCGCCTCTGCCATCTCCTGCGGGTCCTGCGCTGCCAGGTCGCGCGCCAGAATCGACTGATAGGCGAACAGCCCGACGATCAGCAGGATGGGCAGGGCGAAGCTGGTGAACAGATAGCCGATACGGCGCGCGTTGCGGCGCAGCTCATAACGAAAGACGACCCAGAAGTCGCGGCTCATGAGGCGCTCCCTTCTCCGGCGCGGCTGATCAGCGCCGCCGAGGATGGTCGCCGCAGCAGCCCGATCATCTGGCGCAGGTTCAGCTTCTTGCCGTACATCAGCAGCGCAAAGCGGAAGATGCGCGCCGAGATCACCAGGATAAGCAGGTTCAGCACGATCAGCAGCCCGATGCTGAGGGCGTAGTGTTCTGCCGGGACCGCCGTGAAAGTCATGCGCAGGATCATGGAGGTCGGCGCGGTGAACGGAATGATCGACAGGGCGGTCGGCAGGGGACCGCTGGGATCGGTGAAGAAGTTGATCAGCGCGAAGAACGGAATCGCCATCAGCAGGCTGAAGATGCCGGCGTACTGACGGCTTTCCTGTTCCGAGCCGACGATCACGCCGATGCTCGCCATCGCCGTCGCCAGGAAGAAGTAGCCCAGGATGAAGTAGATCAGCCCGGCGAGCGCCATATCCGGCGGGATGAAGATGCTGCTCAGCATCTCCGATCCGCTGCGCTGCGCCAGCAGGCTGCCGCCCC
Organism: Anaerolineae bacterium; assembly: GCA_016789005.1. Taxonomy (GTDB): domain Bacteria; phylum Chloroflexota; class Anaerolineae; order Aggregatilineales; family Phototrophicaceae; genus Flexifilum. Next base: position 9,040 of record JAEURA010000299.1, on the reverse strand, counting down.
CGGCGATCACCAGCCAGATCACCAGCTGCACCAAGCCGAGCGCCCCCAATCCGATGATCTTGCCAGCGAGGAGCTGCGTCGGCGAGATGGAGGTGATGAGGATCTCCATGATGCGGTTCGTCTTTTCCTCGACCACACCGGACATCAGGTAGCCGCTGGTGGTCTGCGCTGCGATCATGAAGATGGTGACGAAGATCAGCGGCGTCATGAACAGCCCGAAGACGCCCTCGATGGGAATCGTCCGACCGGTGTTCAGGAAGCGGACGGACATGTCCGCCGGATGCATGATGCGCTCCAGCAGCGCCGGGTCAAGTGTTTCGCCCAGGTTGCGCAGCAGGTAGGCGTCGATACTTTCGGTCAGCGCCTCCGGTGCGCCGGTGGATGAAATCAGCCGCAGCACGCCGTTCGACAGGTACTCCGGCGGCAGGACCAGATACGCGCCGATCTGCTCGCTGTCCAGCGCCGCCGCCGCCGCCGCCTCGTCATCGTAACGGAGGAACATGGGCATGGGCGGCTCTTCGTAGGACAGAGTCATATCGTCGTACTGCACGATCACCCCCGCCTGATCGACCACGCCGACGGTGGAAAAACGGCTGAGGTCGGTCTCGCTCTGAATGGTGATGCCGATCACGACGACCATCAGGAGGATCGTCATCAGCGGTCCCCCGATGGCGGCGAAGAGGAAGGATCGCTTGCGTATGTTGGTCAGGAACTCCTGACGCGCGACCAACCAGACCTTACGCATTGCCGTTCCCTTTCCCATTCGGGCGGTTCTGTACGACGGAGACGAAGATCTCGCTCAGACTGGGCACCGCCAGCTCGAAGCTGCGAATGAAGAGGTCGGGGCGGGAGGCGATTTCGCCCAGCACCATGTCCGGCGTGGCGTTCGACTTGAGGTAGAGCACCACTTCGCCGCGCCCGTTTTCCGGCATTTCGACGTGATCGACCGCCTTGATCGACGCCCAGTCGCCTTTCCCTTCCACGCGGACGGCGGGCAGCGCGAAACCCTGGCGTACTTCTTCGACCGTGCCATAGAGCGCCTGCCGCCCCTTGTCGATCATCAGCAGGCGGTCTGCCATCTCTTCGATCTGGTGCATCAGATGGGTGCTCATGATCACCCCCTTGCCGCGCCGGGCGAAGTCGAGCAGCAGGTCCTTCACGACCAGCGTGTTGACTGGGTCCAACCCGCTGAACGGCTCATCGATGATGATCAGGTCCGGGTCGTGCAGCACCGTGACGGCGAACTGCACCTTCTGCTGCATGCCCTTGCTCAGCTCGCTGACCTTCTTCCGGGCGTGCTCGGCGAGTTCCAGACGTTCCAGCAGCGCCATGCTGCCGCGCCGCGCGGCGGATGCCGACATCCCTTTGAGCGATCCGAGGTAGACCATCATTTCCAGCACCGGCACGCCCCGGTACAGCCCGCGCTCCTCTGGCAGATAGCCGATGCGATCCTTTGCCTGGTCGTTGAGCGGCGCGCCCAGCACAGCGATTCTGCCGGCGTCGGGCTTCAGAATGTCCAGGATCATGCGGATGGTCGTGCTCTTGCCCGCTCCGTTGGGACCGAGCAGGGCGAAGATCTCGCCGGTGAACACCTCAAACGACAGATCGCTGACCGCCTGAAAGCTGCCGTAGCTCTTGGAAATATGCTCGACGGTGACGGCGGTACGGTGGTTCATAAGTCCTCCTGTGCGGCGCTGATTGGGTGAAAACCTGCCAGGATCACAGCGCAGCGTCCTTAACGCCTCGATCCCATGCGAGTTATGAATTTTTCCCCTATTTCTATACGCAAATCCCCCCACCTATGGTAGCATCTTAGTGGTGAAGTTTACGTTTTTTCGATTCTTCATTGTACGCTGTTGCGCACATCTTTGTGGCGGTGGTACACTCCCCGCGTTCAGAAAGATGCGATAGCTGGATGGTCGTCATCATGGATCGCCGTTGAGAGGTGCAAGGACTCCAGCCGATGAAAAACAAAGTCTTGGTCGTTGATGACGAGGTAGGCGCGCTGACGCTTATCGGGATCATGCTGGATCGGGGGGGATTCTCGGTCGCCAAAGCGCGCGACGCTCAGGCGGCGCTGGAAATGCTGGAGACGGAAACGCCTGATCTGATCATTCTTGACGTGATGATGCCGGAGATGGATGGCATCGAGCTGTGCCAGGTCCTCCGCAAGCGCGGCGACACCCGCCAGACGCCGGTGCTGATCCTTTCCGCCAAAGGGGACGCCGACAGCATCATTCGCGGCATCGACGCCGGAGCGAATGACTATCTGCCCAAGCCCATCCTGCATCATGACCTGGTCTCAAAGGTGCGCGGCATGCTGGGACTGAACCCGATGGATCACTGACCCCGGCGCTGGGTCAGACTTTCAGAACGCTGGTCATCGTGAGCCGGCAGCCTGGAATCGGGCTGCTGGCTTTTTGTTGCGGACCCGGCGGCGCTACGCCAGCGCGCGCTCGACCGCCGTCTCGCAGTGGATGCGGGTGGTGTCGAACTGCGGCAGGCGCGAGTCTTGCGGCTTGACCAGCAGGGCGATCTCAGTGCAGCCCAGGATGATCCCTTGTGCGCCGCGCGCCTCCAGCTTCGCCATGATCTGCGCGTATGCCCGGCGCGACGACTCTTTGATCAGCCCCAGGCACAGTTCGTCATAGATGACGGCGTGCACAATGGCGCGGTCCTCGGCGTCCGGGACCAGCACCTCCAAAGCGAAGCGGTCGCGCAGCATGCCTTTGTAGAAATCCTGCTCCATCGTATATGCCGTCGCCAGCAGCCCAACCCGGCGGACGCCGGCAGCGACGACGCGCTGCGCGGTGGCGCTGGCGATGTGCAAGAGCGGGATGCTCACCACCGCCTCGATGGCAGGGGCGACTTTGTGCATGGTGTTGGTGCACAGGACGATGAAATCGGCGCCGCCGCGCTCCAACTGGCTGCCTGCCTGCGCCAGCGCTGCCCCCGCGTCATCCCAGCGCCCCTCGCGCTGCATACGCTCGATGTCGTGGAAGTTGACGGTGACCATGAGGGTCTGGGCGTTGTTCTGCCCGCCCAGGCGGTCGCGCGTGAGCTGGTTGATGAGCCGGTAGTATTCCAGCGACGATTCCCAGCTCATGCCGCCGATCAGCCCGATGGTCTTCATGAAGCGCTTCTTCTTTCTTTGCTAGGGGTTCGTAACGCACACCGACGGATCAGCTTTCCGTTGACTCGTCGCGCCGGGCTAGCGCAAGTCCCGTCATCTCGCCCGCCAAGGCGATCAGCGCCATCCCAGTCGGCGGCGCGTCCTGCCACATCAGGCGCGGGTCAAGGGCGAAACCGGGCAGCAGCCCGGAAGTCAAGCGCCCCTGCGGATCAAGCGGGCGAACCTGGTAGACTGCCCGGTCGTTCAGCATGACCAGTTCGTGTACGCGGGCTGCCTGACGGATGGGGTCGAGCAGCCAGTACTCCTGAACGCCTGCCGCCTCGTACTCGGCGAACTTTGCGCCATAATCACGCTCGACGCTCTCCACCGAGACGATCTCGATGGCGATGTCCGCCGGACCGGCGAGCCGTGTTGGCTGAATGCGATCCAGGTTCGCGTTCAAGATGATCATCAGGTCTGGCTCGCGGGCGGGCAGGTCGTCGTGCGTCTTCATGACGAATGGCGCGATCAGAACGCGCCCAATTTGCCGAAGCGACAGGTAAAGATTGAGCAGACTGAGCAAAAAAATCAAGATGGATTGGTGTTGCTCGCTTGCCGCCATCTGCACCTCAACCCTGCCATCCGGGAACCATTCGGCGTGCTGACCGTCGTAGGCGACAAGGAATTCCTCGAAGGAAGTACCATCGTCCTGCGAGTGCAACCCGACTTGCCCTCTGTTCCTGGCAATCGTCTCGTCTTGCAGCATATGCGCCGCCTCTTCACCATTTCTCATCAGTGTAGCACATTGCCCGACGGCGTTGGACTCGCCTATAATGCCGCCGTATGAAATCAAAAACCTCCTCTGTTCTTGCGGCGCTGCTGGCATCGGCGCTGATCGTCCGGCTGATCTTCGGGCTGGCGCAAGACCCGGTGGCGCCATTTGAACGCCAGGGTGGCGACTCGTGGTGGTATCTGGTCAACGGGGACGCCCTGGTCAGCGGTCGCTCGCCCGACGATGTGAACGTCGATCCCAGCCGGCTGCCGACCCCGCCGGGATACCTGCTGCTTCTGGGCGGGGCGCAGGCGCTCTTCGGACCTTCCGCCGAGGCAGTGATCGCCGTGCGAGTCGTTCAGGCGGCGCTTTCGACGCTGATCTGCTGGTGCGGCTGGCGCATCGCCTACCGGCTGACTGGGCGCGAGGCGGTCGGACTGCTGGCGGCGCTCCTCCTGACCGTTTCGCCCGCCTTCATCATCGAATCCGCCAGCATCCTGAGCGAGACGCTCTACATGGCGCTGCTGGCGCTGGGGTTGACTGCCTCGGTCGAGCTGATCGCCCGCGCGCTCGCCGAGGCCCAACACGCCGCCGGCATGCGTCAGGCGGCGCTGGCGGGAGCCTGGTTCGGTCTGGCGGCGCTGACCCGCGCCCCGATCCTGCTGTTTCCGGTCGGCATCGCCGTCCATCTGCTGATCGTCTTCGGGCTGCGTCGGGGAGGGCGTCGCGCCCTCATAATGCTGGCGGTCTATGCCGCCGTCGTCTCGACCTGGACATTCTACAATGCTGCCCGTTGGGGACGGTGGGTGATCGCCGCCGACGGCTTCGCGGCATTCCTGTACGTCGGCGCGACTGGCTGGCAAGGTCCACAGGCGGTGGATGAGCGGCTTGGCTCGACCGACGGCGGCGCGTCGGATCAGCAGTTCATTGATGCCGCCGCGCAGAGCATCACCGCCGACCCGCTGGCATACGTTCGCCGCCGCAGCCTGGAACTCGTCGAAGCGTTCCTGCAGCCGCACGGGACGGTCTTTTTCGGCGGCGAGAGCCTGCGCGATCTGGCGCTGCGCTGGCTGCGCGAAGATCGCTCCCTCGATGGGCTGCTGGCGGTCATTCGCGCCGACGCTTTCGCTCAGAAGGCGCTGCTGTACCTCTTCCACTTCGGCGCGCTGCTCTTCGGGCTGGTCGGCGTGTGGCGCACCCGGCGGAACTGGCGTCTCTCGCTGATCCTGATCGGCTTCATCGTCTATACGCTGCTGGTGCATCTGTTCCTGCTGGCGCTGCCCCGCTATCTCTTTCCCACAGCCCTGTGCTGGATCCTCTTCGCGGCTGCTGCTCTGCCGGTGAATTTCCGGTACAATAGCAGGTAGCGTTTATCAGCGAGGCAGGTTCATGGTCGATACCTTGACCACCCAGATGACGGCGGCGGAATTCTTCGATCTGCCCGAAACCAATCAGCCGACGCAGCTCATTGACGGGGAGCTTATCGTGGCGGCATCGCCTATCCCATATCACCAGAAACTCTCAGGGCGTTTCTTCAAGGGTTTGGAAAACATCATTCCAAACGGAGAAGTCTATTTCTCGCCGCTCGATCTTTATCTGGACGATGCTAACGTCCCGCAGCCCGACCTGATCTGGGTCGCCGCCGATGGACGCTGCCTCATCACTCCGAAGCGCTTCGAAGGTCCTCCGGAACTGATCATCGAGATCCTCTCGCCCGGCACGGCGCGCGTCGACAAGATCAGAAAGTACCGTCTCTACGAACGGCACGGCGTCAGCGAGTACTGGATCGTCAACGCCGAGGAACGCTACGTCGAGGTCTTCACGCTGGTGGACGGCAGATATTCCCTGTACGGAGTATTCGACGAGGAGACGCCGCTGACTTCGCCGCGCCTTGGCGCGACGCTCGACCTGAAAGCGATCTTCACGTAAACGGTGCGCTCGCTGGCGCGGCGTCTCAGCGGATTTTCCCGCTGCGCACCGCCAGAATCTCCGCCATCACCCCGACCGCGATCTCTTCCGGCGTGCTCGCACCGATATCCAGCCCGATGGGCGTGTGAATGCGTGCCAGCAGTTCTTCGCTCAACCCCGCCTTGCGCAGCCGTTCCAGCCGCGCCTCGTGCGTCTTGCGGCTGCTCAGCACGCCGATGTAGCGCGCCGGCGAGGGCAGCGCCGTGATCAGCGCTTTGTCGTCGATCTTCGGATCGTGAGTCAGCACCGCCACGTACGTATCCGCATCCAGCCCCAGTTCCGGCAGCGCACGATCCGGGTAGCGATGCGAGATCGCCGCTGCATCGGGGAAACGCTCCGGGGTGGCGAACACCTTGCGCGGGTCGATCAGCGAAACCCGAAAGCCGACCCGCTGGGCGAAGGCGGTCAGCGGCATAGCGATGTGGACTCCGCCGATCAGGATCAGGTGTGGGCGCGGGCGCTGCACATCGATCATCACCGCGTAACCGGCGACTTCGGCGCGCCCCGGTGTGACGGCGGCGGCGGCAGCGGCGGCGAATGCTTCGCAGGCAGAGTCGGGCAGGGTGGCGGCGTAGATCAGTTCCGCCCCGTCGGAGACGACCTTCGCCCAGGCATGGTCGCCGTACAGGATGGTGAGGGTGATCACTGGCTGATCCGCCAGGACGCGCGCGGCGGCGACCGCCCACCAGGCGCGATCCAGCGGCTCGACCAGCACACCGATTCTGCCGCCGCAGGTCAAGCCGACTTCCCAGGCATCGTCGTCGCTCACGCCAAACTGGAGCAGGCGGGGTCTGCCGTCGGCGAGCACTTCCATTGCCTCGCGGATGACCGCCGTCTCCACGCATCCGCCGCTGACCGACCCGATCATCGCCATGTCGTCGGTGATCGCCATCTTCGAGCCAACGCCGCGTGGCGCGCTGCCCCAGGTGTTGGTGACGGTGGCGAGGGCGATGCGCCGATCTTCGGCGATCCATCGCTGAACGGTCTCCACGATGTCGCGCATGATAGTCTTCCTTTTGCGGTCTGATCAGAACAGCGGCGTGATCGCCGGTTCGATGAACGTTGCAGTCGGCAGGACGCCGGTCGGGACGGGTGGAGGGCTGCCGCCGCTGGTGAGCAGATAGACGATGATGTTGGCGGCAATCACCAGCAGCAGCAGGACCGCCAGGAAGCGCAGGATGCGGCTGCTGTCCGGGCGCGCCGGCGGGCGCTCTGGTGGCGCGGCGCGCCCGCGTTCGACGGGAACCTGCGCGGAAGGCGCTGCCCGCGAGCGGGTGCGCCCGCCGGCGTTTTCCAGCAACCAGGTCATGAACAGCCCGGCGCGGACGCTGACGCCTTCGGGAGTCGAAACCAGCAGATGCCGATAGGTCAAACCGCGCAGCGCCGCCTGAATGGTGGTGACATCCATCGGCATGTCGGTCTCTACCAGCCAGCGTTGAATCGTCTCGGCGGTGGCTTTGCGCAGCGGATCGTCGTAGTGCAAGCCTGCCAGTGCGCCCAGGACAATTTGCTCGTTGGCGGTCAGATGTTCCCAGACGGCGCGGTGTTCATCTTCGCTGCGCAGGTAGAGTGTGGGTTGCACCGCGCGCACATCCTGCGCGCGAATCGTGCCCAGTTCCGGGGCGCTGCGCCAGCGCTCGTACAGGTGAAAGCCGAGCCGCTGCGCCAGCGCGGGAAAGCTTCCGGTCAGCGCCAGCGCCGCCTTGATCGCCTCGTCCAGGAAGGCGTATTCGGTCGCCACCGGCGCGGTGAGGAGCCAGCGTACATCGTCCGGTTCGAGCGGTTCGAGCCGGAAGACATCGGTCATGCCGATCAGCGGCGCGAGCAGTGGGATGTCGCCTTCATGGTCTTCGTCAAGCGTCAGGATCAGGTGCAGGGCTGGCGTGCGGGTCAGCAGCGCGCTGAGGAAGGCGAAGGTGTCCGCCGGTAAGGTTTCGTCGCGCACTGCCCGGATCAGTCGATCTGCGTCGTCCAGCATCAGCAGCATGCGGCGGTTTGGATGCAGCGCGCCTAGGGTGGGCGGCAGGAAGACCTCTTCAAACCAGCGGCGGGGGTTGTCGCCGGGCGGCTCGACCTGCGAAAGGCGGCTCAGGGTGAAGTTGGCATCGACCAGCGCCGCGGTGATTGCCTCCGCCAGGCTCACCAGCCAGCTTGTCTCGTCTCTGGGGGGGCTGCCGGCAGGGACGATCACGCCGACGAAAGAATCGGGCATGGTCGAGGCGATGGCATGGAGCAGCGCCGTCTTGCCGGAGCCTCGCCAGCCGATGAACAGCAGCCCGTTGGGGCGTCCGGCTTTGGTGACCAGCGCCCCGACGCGCGCCATCGCCGCCTGCCGTCCGGCAAAGGGGGCATAGATCAGCCGCGCCGGATCGCCATTGTGGTAGGGATTGTCGAACTGCATCATGCAGCTTCATCCAGTCAAGGAGCCGTCATAACTGGGGTTGATTATAGCCCAAAGATGATCCGTCGTTTATAATGCCGCCCGGTTGGATCGGGGGAGGTGGCGAGTGACTGGGAAGAAGCGCGCGATTGCGCTGGTTGGCATGCCGGGCGCGGGCAAATCGACCTGCGCGGCGCATCTGGCGAAGCGGGGGCTGTACACATTCCGGTTCGGCAGTATCGTCACCAGCGAAGTCGTCCGGCGAGGCTGGGCGCTGACTCCCACCAACGAGCGGATCGTCCGCGAGGAACTGCGCGCCAAAGACGGCATGGAAGTCATGGCGAAGCGGGCGCTTCCGTATCTGCGCAATGCCCTGAAAGACCATGATCTGATCGTCATCGACGGTTTGTACAGCTTCAGCGAGTACGTCATGCTGCTGAAGGAGCTGAAGGCGGAACTGATCGTGATCGCCATCGTCAGCGACCGCAAGGTGCGCTACGGTCGGCTGGCGTCGCGCGCCGAACGCCCGCTGACGCGCGCGGAAGCCGAACAGCGCGACATCGCGGAGATCGTCAACCTGGAAAAAGGCGGACCCATCGCCATCGCCGATTACACGCTGCTGAACAACCATTCGCCCGCCGAACTGAACGCCGCGCTCGACGCCGTGATCGACGCGCTGCTGGCGGAGGCGACGTAGCGGCGAGGGCGATCAGCGGCGCAGCAGGCGGCGGATTAGCGGGCGCAGGATGCCGCCGATGCCGCCCACCAGCGCGCCGATCGGGGCGTAAACGAAGATGAACAGCAGGAG
>JAEURA010000297.1 GCA_016789005.1 Anaerolineae bacterium | reverse complement strand
TCGACCGCCATGCGCACGACCGAGATGGGCGCGTAGACGCCCGCCAGCGGACGCACCGACGGGATGCGCCGCCCGGTGCGCAGGATGACCTGTCCGTTGATCAGCTCGCGCAGCAGGGCGTTCGGGCTGCCGACATCATCGGGGTTGCCGGGCGTGATGGTCGCCGCTTTGATGCCGTAGCCGCACTCGCGGATGCAGGCGGCTGCATCATGGACGATCTGATTCCGGGTGGCGCGGCGGTTGCCGAGCGATAAATCGAAAGGGCGGAACTCGACATCGAGGCGTGTGACGGACGGATCGAGGACGCGCAGCCCCTGGACGAGGAGTTCTTGCCCGGTTTGATCGCCTTCCAGCACGGCGATGATCGGTTTGCTCACGTTGGTTGTTCCTTTTCTGAATGGCGTGTCTCGAAGTGCCGTGATTTTAACAGATGATTGCGAACATCAACCATGCGAGAGTCATTCACCATCCATAGGTCCCTCTGTGGTGCGCATGGCGGGCGGTTTTGCGCTATCATTAGGCGCACGAGACATCGTGTGTCAGACGAACACGAGGGAATGAGCTGTGAAACAACGGATTTGGATTTCATTGTCCGCGCTGGCGCTCCTGCTGACAGCAGCGCTGATCAGCGTTGTGCCTGCCGCCGGACAGACGACCACGACGGCGACCGCGACCCCGACGGGTCCGACCAACGACACGACGGCGCTGTTTGTCGCGTGCAGCGATAAGGCGATCCTGAACGTCAGCGGCACTTCGCTGGTGGGCTGGGATGTCTACTACCAGGTCTTCAGCGCCGCCAACGCCACCGGAACCGCTCTGACCAGCATCCGTCAGGTAGCGGTCGCCGGAGAATATCAGCTGAGTGACACCGTCACCTACACCGGCGGGACCGCTGCCGCCGCGCAGACCGTCAGCGCCCGCGTCTGGGTGGGGCGCGAAGCGGACAGCAGCGTCGTTGACTACGAGTTCAACGTCAACGATGTGCAGGATGGCTGTGCCGACCCGCAGTTCACGGCGACCACCGGGACCGACATCTCCGACGGCGCGAGCGCATCCAGCAGCGCGCTTTACGGCGTCGGACGGGGGATCCTCGGACCCAACGGCACGATCCTCAACCCGAACCTGGGGGCGGAAGCCGACGTGGTGATCGGCGCGCGCACCAGCGACCGCTTCCGTTCCGAGACGCCGGGCTTGGTCTTCGCCGAGTGCGACGCCTACGCGCTGGCGGAGCCGGGGCTGATCTACGACAACGACAGCGTGACCGTCTTCTGGTCGTGGTACACCAGGACGCTGGCGCAGATGGAAGCGCATCTCGCCAATGCCGTCTACGACGTGCGCCTGAACACCGCCGCCCTGCCCATGACCACGCGCAGCGAGCCGGTGCGCCGCGACGGCAACTACTGGGTATTCTACACGGCGAACGTCGGCTATCTGCGACCGGGACACTACGAGGTCGGCTACGAACTGACCTGGTCCAACCCGGTCAACGACGGCTACGACGATTACGGTCCGGGTACGGCGAGATCGATCCTCAAGGGACTGTGCAATTACGATGTCCTGCTGAACCCGAACGGCGCGTCGGTGGTGTACTCCGGCTTGTACTTCCCGACGATTGGTCCGGTGCACAACATCAACACCGACTGAGCATGACAGCCCTGGCGGGAGAGGCAGCCCAGGTGCTCGGCGTGACCATCACGCCGGAACAGGAAGCGCTGTTCGATGTGTATGCCCGCGAACTGGCTGCCTGGAATGCGCATACCAACCTGACGGCGATCATCGACCCGGAAGGGGTGCGCGTTCGCCACTTCCTGGACTCGCTGACGGTGGCGCGGACGATCTCACCGCGCCCCGGTCTTCGCCTGATCGACGTGGGTGCGGGTGCGGGGTTTCCAGGCCTGCCGCTCAAAATTCTCTATCCGCAGATCGAACTGACGCTGCTGGAGGCGACCGGCAAAAAGGTCGCCTTTCTGCGTCATGTTGTCGAGCGGTTGGGGCTGGCGGCGCAGTGTGTGAACGCCCGCGCCGAAGAGGCGGGGCAGGATCCCACCCACCGCGCCGCCTACGACGTGACGGTGGCGCGGGCAGTGGCGCGCCTGCCGATCCTGCTGGAATATCTGCTGCCCCTGACGGCGGTGGGTGGGCGGGCGATTGCCATGAAGGGCAGCACCGCCGCCGAAGAGAGCGCAGCGTCGGCGAAAGCGCTGGCGGTGCTGGGCGGTCGGCTGCGCGGCATCGAAACCTTCCATCTGCCCGGCGTCGAAGAGCCGCACCACCTGGTGATCGTCGAGAAGATCGCCCCGACCCCGGCGATTTATCCGCGCCGTCCCGGCTTGCCGACACAGAAGCCGCTGCTATGACCCCGCCCGAACAGCCTGCACCCGCGCGAAGCTCCGCCGATGTTGCCCTGCGCGCCCTGCTGATCTTCTTCGGTCTGCTGGTGATCGCCGTCGTCTATTTCTGGTCGCATCGCCCATTCGGCATCGAGCCGGGCAGCATCCCCCCGGCGGTGCTGACGCTGGGCGGCGCGGCGCTCGACATGCTGACGGCGGCGGCGCTCTTCCTGGCGGCGGGCGCGGTCGGGGGCTGGGGTGTCGAACGGCTGCGTCTGCGCTCGACGGCGGCGCTGTCGCGGCTGGAATGGCTGGCGCTGGAGACCGGCGTCGGCTTAGGGGCACTGGCGCTGCCGGCGCTGCTGCTGGGGCTGGTCGGTTTGTTTCAGCCGCTCCTGCTGTGGGGCATCCTTGCCGCGCTGCTGCTGCTTCTGCGGCGACGGGCGGTGGAGTGGGCGCGCGGCTGGCGGGCGCTGCTCGGCGCGCTGCGCGTCCGTTCGGGATGGGAGGCGTTCGCCCTGGTCTGGCTGGGCGCGATGCTGGTCCTGGCGCTGATCTACGGGCTTGCCCCGCCGACTCACTGGGATTCGCTGACCTACCATCTGGTCGCGCCGACGCGCTACCTGCGCGCGGGGCGCATCGCCGCGCACCCGGACGTCTTCTACCTGGGGTTTTCGCAGAACGTCGAGATGCTCTACAGCTACGCCGTCGGCGCTTTCGGGCGCACTTCCGCCGCTGCGCCGGTGCATTTCGGCATCGGGCTGCTGGCGCTGATGGGACTGATCGGCGTGGCGCGCCGTCACGCCGGGCGCTGGGCAGGCTGGACCGCCGGGCTGATCCTGCTGAGCAGCTATAACCTGTGGGCGCTCTTCGGCTGGGCGTATGTCGATTTGGCGGCGCTGCTCTACGGCGCGCTGGCGCTGATCGCCGTCACCGCCTGGTCGGAATCGCTCGCCGTGCGCTGGATCGTCATCATGGGCGGGATCGCCGGGCTGGCGGCGGGCGTGAAATACAACGCCGGGGCGCTGGGACTGGCGATGGGCGCAGCTGTCCTGCTGACGCAGCCGCGCCGCGCCCTGCAGCATGGCGTGATCATGGCGGGTGTAGCGCTGATCGTCTTCGCCCCCTGGGCGCTCAAAGGGCTGGCGCTCTATGGCAACCCCGTCTATCCCTTCGCCCTGGGCGGGTTAGAGTGGGACGCCGGGCGCACCGCAGCCTTCACGTTCCCCGATTTCAGCTTCAGCGGGCGGGGCTGGCTGTGGCATGTGCCGATCCTGCCCTTCGCGGCGACCGTCTTCGGGCAGGACAACGTCGATGGTTACGGATTCACGCTCGGCATGTGGCTGCTGACCAGCTTCGCCGCCCTGCCGCTCCTGTGGCGCTGGCTGCTGCCGCGCGAGCGGGCGCTGGCGCGAGCGGCGCTGATCTTCATCGGTGCGCTGTGGGCGTTCTGGGCGGCTGCCGGATGGTCCAGCGGCGTCGGCATTCAGACTCGCTT
>JAEURA010000274.1 GCA_016789005.1 Anaerolineae bacterium | reverse complement strand
CGCCGGACGAATACGTCGGCACGGCGGGCGAAGCGAATACTTTCAACATCATCGCCGTCGATTGGACGGGCGAACCGGTCGCCGATCAGACGGTCGATCTGGCGTTTGTAGAACGCCGCTGGGCGAGCGTTCAGGAGCAGGACGCCGCCGGACGCACCACCTGGACCTACGAGGTCGAGGAAATCCCGGTCGGCGAGATGATCGTCAGGACCGACGCGGAAGGACGCGCCTCGGCGGATTTCGTGCCCCCGACGGGCGGCATCTTCAAGCTGAAGGCGGCGGCGCGCGACTCCGCCGGACGAGAGGTCATCAGCGCGGCGACCACCTGGGTCAGCAGCGGTGAGTACGTCGTCTGGCGGATGCAGAACAGCAACCGCATCGACCTGATCGCCGACAAGCCGGAATACGCCATCGGCGACACCGCCGAGATTCTGATCGCCTCCCCGTTCCAGGGCGTTGCTCAGGCGCTGGTCACGGTCGAACGCGGCGATACGCTGCATGTCGAGCGGGTGACGCTGGAAAGCAACTCCTTCGTCTACCGCCTGCCCATCCTGCCGGAATATGCGCCCAACGTCTACGTCAGCGTCTTCATCGTCAAGGGCGTGGATGAGTCTAACCCGGTCGCGGCGTTCCGCATGGGGATGATCGGCTTGCAGGTCGAGACGACGCGCCGCGCGCTGAACGTCGAGATTGTGCCCGATGTCGCGCAGGCTGGACCCGGCGACACCGTCGGCTACACGCTGCGCACCACCGACTACACCGGCGCGCCGGTGCAAGCCGAGCTGGGCGTGGCGCTCACCGACGTCGCCAGCCTGAGCATTGCCGACCCGAATCAGGTCTCTCTGATGGATTTCTACTTCGGCTTGCAGGGCTTGGGTGTGAGCACCTCCTCGCTGCTGACTGTCAGCGTCGATCAGCTGACGCAGACTGTTCTGGATACGGTGAAGGGCGGCGGCGGCGGGTTCGGCGAGGGCGGCATCTTCGACATCCGCGAGGATTTCGTCGATACCGCCTACTGGAACGGGTCGGTGACCACCGACGCCAACGGCGAAGCGCGCGTCGAAGTCACGCTGCCGGATAATCTGACGACGTGGCGGTTGGACGCCCGCGCTGTCACCCTGCCGGCGGTGGGCGAGATGCGCGTCGGTCAGGAAACCCATGACCTGCTCAGCACCAAGCCGCTGCTGATCCGCCCGGTGACGCCGCGCTTCTTCGTCGCCGGCGACGAGGTGATCCTGGCGGCGGTTGTCAACAACAATACCGGCAGCGACCTCGATGTGCGGGTGACGATGGACGCCCAGGCAGGCGTGACCTTCCTGGGAGCGACCGGCGGCAGCCAGCAGGTGAGCATCCCAGCAGGCACACGCGCTCGTGTGGAATTTCCGGTGCGCATCGACGCCGGGGTAGAGCAGGAGGGTGTGGCGCTGCTCTTCGCCGCTCAGGATGTCGCTGGAGCTTACAACGACGCCAGCATCCCCCCACTGGCGCAGGATGGCGTCATCCCGGTCATTCAGTACGAAGTGCCGGAGACGGTGGGCACAGCGGGCGTGATCAGCGAAGTGGATGCCCGGCTGGAAGGCGTGATCCTGCCGACCGAGTACCCAATCAGCAGCGGAGAGCTGCGCATTGATCTGGACATGTCGCTGGCGACGACGACTGTCGATGCGCTCGACTACCTGGAAAACTTCCCGCACCAGTGCATCGAGCAGACGGTCAGCCGCTTCCTGCCCAACATCATGACCGTGCGCGCTCTGCAGAGCGCCGGACTGGATGACCCTGAACTGCGCGTCGCGTTGGACGAGGCGGTCGGTTTCGCCTTGCAGCGTCTCTACGCTCAGCAGAAGGTCGATGGCGGCTGGGGTTGGTATGTCGGCGATGCCAGCAGCCCGCTGACGACAGCCTATGCGCTGATCGGGCTGAGCGAAGCGCGCGATCACGGTTATGACATCGCGCAGAGCGTGATCCAGAACGCCCGCAATTTCCTGCGCAGCCGCTTCATCACGCCGGGAATCGACAGCCAGACCTGGGCGCTGAACCGGCAGGCGTTCCTCCTCTACGCCCTGGCGCGCTCCGGCGACCCGGATATCGCCCGTACTGCCAACCTGTTTGAGGTGCGCGAGCGCCTCAGCTTCTACGCCAGGGCGTTCCTGGCGCTGACCTTTGCCGAAGCCGCGCCGGAAGACAGCCGCGCCAACACGCTGCTCAGCGATCTGCTCAACGCCGCCGCCCTGAGCGCCACCGGCGTCCACTGGACGGAGGCGGAGCGCGACTACTGGAACTGGAACACCGACACGCGCACGACGGCGATTGCTCTGGCGGCGTTCGTGCGGCTCAACCCGACCAGCGACCTCATCCCCAACATCGTGCGCTACCTGGTCACACAGCGGAACGCCGATGCCTGGGAAACGACGCAGGAGACGGCGTGGGCGGTCATGGCGCTGACCGATTACATGGTCGCCTCGAACGATTTGCAGCCGGCGTACAGCTACGGCGTGGCGTTCAACGGCGCGGCGCTGATCGATGGTGAGGCTGTGCCAGAAACGGCGCGTCAGCGCGATCAGCTGCGCGTCGATGTCGCCGACTTCCTGCGTGACCAGATGAACCAGGTGCAGATCGTGCGCGGCGAAGGGACGGGCAGCCTGTACTACCGCCTGTTCCTGAAAGCGTACCTGCCGGTCCCAGAGGTCGAACCGCTGGATAACGGCATCATCGTCTCACGCCGCTACGTGCTGAACGACCAGACGGTCGACTCGGCGCAGGTGGGCGACAACGTTCAGGTGCGGCTGACGATCATCGCGCCGGCTGATCTGCACTACGTCCTGGTCGAAGACCCGATCCCGGCGGGGTCGGACGCCGTCAACCCGGAGCTGAACACGTCGCAGCAGATCGGCACACAGCCGGAAGTGAACCTCGAAGACCCGCTCAGCTGGGGGTGGGGATGGTGGTACTTCAGCAACATCGAATTCCGCGACGAGAAAGTCGTGCTGAGTGCCGAGTACCTGCCTGCCGGGACGTACGAGTTCGTCTACACCATCCGCGCCGGTCTGCCGGGGGTTTACAACGTCATCCCGCCGACGGCGCAGGAATTCTACTTCCCGGAGGTCTACGGACGCGGAGCGGGCAGCGCTTTCACCATCACCTCCGGCGGATAAAGCGGGGCGGCGCGCCGCCCGCGCGTCACCATTTTGAGCATCTTGCACAGAATTGCCC
This sequence comes from Anaerolineae bacterium, assembly GCA_016789005.1. Taxonomy (GTDB): domain Bacteria; phylum Chloroflexota; class Anaerolineae; order Aggregatilineales; family Phototrophicaceae; genus Flexifilum. The sequence continues at coordinate 4,368 of JAEURA010000274.1, read as the reverse complement.
GGTTTCTGACCGGGCATTCTGTTTCTGCTCGTATACTGTGTCTATGGACACCTATTTTCGAGCCGATCTGAAGGATTTCGTCCGCTACGGCGTGCTGGATGCCTATGAGCTGACCGATGAGGAGATCGCCGCGCTGCTCGAGGTGTGGCGCTGGTCGGTATGGACGGAACGGGAAACCCCCGACGACGACGTGCGGGCGGCGCTGGTGCGCTTGCAGCGGGCGCTGGCGCATCAGCATGACGCGGAGGTGGAATACAACACGGCGATGCTGCTCAAGCAGGAGATCGAGCCGCTGCTGTATCTGCGCACACTGCGTGACCTGCCAGCGGCGCTGTTCTTCTTCGTGACTCATCCTCTGGCGCTGCTGCGGGCGCTGCGTCATGCCCGCCGCGCCAAGGTTCCCCCGCTGCGCGGGCAGGATGGCGAGCCGCTCGGCTATCCGACGGATGCGCTGCCCAGCCGTCTGCGCCCGCCGGACCTGCTCAAGCGCGCCTACTGGAAGCAGGTCAGCCCGTACACCTTCGCCCAGCGCAAACGCATGGACTATTGGTGGTAGACTGAGTATGGGGGTTCGTCCCTAACAGCGATTCCCCAGCGCCCGGCAGAGCGTTCCATCGGGGGCTGGGTAGACCGCCAGGATGACGGGCGTCGATCCCGCTTCGCCCGCCGGCGCGAAGCTGCTCTTCACCGCCAGCAGCGCTGATCCTCCGCCGTCCAGATTGACCGCATTCACGATCCCCAGCCCGGTCAGGGGCAAATTCTGTGACAGGTCCGACAGGCTGACCCCGATGCCCATCGTGCCGATCAGCAGGATGTGCCCGTCCGCGTCGATGGCAGCGGCACTGCGCAGCGCCGCCGGGTCCAGCGCCCGCGCGGCGGCGTATACCCCCACACCGTCGCGCACCAGCATCGGATAGCCCTGCGCCGCCTGCTCCAGCCGCTCGACCGCGCCCGTATCGTGGATCGCCCGCACATCGACCCTGCCACGCTCGATGGCGAGCACGCCGCCGCGCCCTGCCAGTGGGAGAGCAAGCAGGATGCCGTCCGCCACCAGCAAGCCGACCGCCTGACGCTCAGCATCGTAGAAGTTGGCGTTGATGAAGGCGACCGCACCGGGGGTCATTCGCCCCCATGCCGCGCCGTCCAGCAGTTCGCCGGGGCGCGCCTGGATGCGAAAGACGAAGCGGGTCGGGTCGATGCGCACGACGAGCAGCGGCACGCCGCCGCTGTTAGGCAGGAGGATCACCGCCGTCTCTAACCCCGGCTGCACGACCGTCCAAGCCGTCTGGGCGGCGGCATGAGCCAATGTGAGCGCGCCGAAGCACAGCGCGGCGAGCAGCACCGCCGGGCGTTTCAGCCGCCGAACCATTCCGCCATCTGCGCGCTCACCTGATGCGCTTCCTCGTGCTGCACCCAATGGGTGGCTTCGGGGAACCGGACCAGCCGCCCGTCGTCGCACAGGTCGATACTGGGCTGCGCCATCGTCTCGCTCAGGAAGGCGTCCTGCGCTCCCCAGATCATCAGGGTTGGCACTTTGACGCGGATGTCTCTGGGCAGTTTCGGATCATTCTGGAAGACCGAGCGATACCAGTTGATCATCGCCGTCCACGCGCCCGGCTGCCGCCAGGCTTCGAGGTAGCGGGCGATGTCGGCGTCGCTGAACGTCCCCGGTCGGCTGCTGCTGATCAGCTGGCGCGCTGCCGCCGCCGAATCGCCGACCGCCATCATCCATTCGGGCAGCCGGGGAATCTGAAAGTAGAACATGTACCAGCTCTTGAGCATCTGGCGGGCGCTGCTGCGCAGGGTGCGGGACATGACGGCGGGGTGGGGGACGTTGAGGATGGCGATTTTGTGCAGCCGCGCCGGATGCCACAGCGCCGTATGCCAGGTGACGCCCGCGCCCCAGTCGTGACCGGCGAGAAAGGCTTTTTCGCGCCCGGCGGCGTCGACCAGCCCGATCACATCCTTCGCCAGCAGATCGAGGTGATAGGAGCGGATGCCGTCCGGCTTTTCGCTCAGGTTGTAGCCACGCTGATCCGGCGCCCACACCCGGAAGCCGCGCTTCGCCAGCGCCTCGATCTGCCGCCGCCAGCCGTACCAGAATTCCGGGAAGCCGTGCAGCAGGATGACCAGCTCGCCGTCCGGCGGTCCCGCCTGGACGACGTGGAGGGTCACGCCGTTGGTCTGGACGAAATGATCTTCAAATGGAACGGATTCGGAAACCATCAGCGCGCCACGTCCTATGCCAGCGATGCGTTGACGCCCAGTATAGCGCGAGTCCGTGTTTCGCGGCTGAGCCTAGAGGCTGTTATGAACTTCTGCGGCAGGAGTTCCCCTCACCCCAAGGCGAGCCTTGCTCGCACCCCCTCTGCCACGCGCGCGGGGCGGGGGGACCTGACTCCCCCTTCTCCCCGTTTTGTGGGAGAAGGGGGCTGGGGGGTTGAGGGGAGAAAAGTTCATAGCAGGCTCTAGACCCGCCTTCGCCGCAGCCAGGCGCGGACGCGCGGCATCATCTCTTCATAGCCGGTGTATAGCGGCGGATAGGGCACAAAATCCCACGCTCCGATGTGGCGCGTCACCGCTCCGCGAAAGCCGCGTTTGAAGCTGTAAACCCCCCACATCCGGTCGCTTTCGTCAAAGACATCCGGCGCGCCCCACATGTCGTACTGCGCGTACCCCTGCGCTTTCGCCCAGCGGATCGCCTCCCACTGAAGGAGGTAGTTCGGCATGGAGTCGCGCGCTTCGTTCGACGATGCGCCGTAGAAGTACCAGCACTTGTGCCCGAAGTGAAACAGGATGACGTGGGCAATCGGCTTGCCGCCCAATTCGGCGATCAGCGGATGCGCCAGCCCGGCTTCGATGAAGCGCTGCCACGCCAGTTCATAGTAGGCGCGCGGGCGAATCAGAAAGTCGTCGCGTTCGCCGGTCACCTTGTAGAGGTCGTACAGCAGCGGCAGATCGTCAAGCGTGCCGGCGCGGACGCTCACCCCGTCACGTTCGGCGATGCGGATCTTGCGGCGCGTCCCCTGGTTCATCGCGCCGAGGATCGTCTCCAGGTCGCGGGCGAGATCGATGATGATGGTGTTGCGAAACTGCACCTGATCGGTCGAAAAGCGCCAGCCTCGGTCGCGCAGATCGCCCATCAAGCGCATTCCTACCGGGTCGCGCGTTTCTCCGACGGCTTCGCCTGTTCGGTCATCGATCTCGCCGGTCGGCAGCCCGGTAGCGGCGATCACGTCGGGGTCGATCTTCAGCCAGATCGCGCGGTAATGCCGCGCCACCCGCTGCAAGTGATCCAGCACCTCGGCGGCGAGCAGGGGATCGCCATAATCCAGCGCCGGACCTTTCGGCACGTAGACCACGTTGAGCGGTCCGATGCGGCGGACGCCGATGCTCGCCATCGCGACCGTGCGCCCCGCGCGCCGGTAAGCGATGCGAATCGGATGCCACCCGGTAGTGGCGTGCTTGAATTCGCCCCATTCCCAGCTTTGCAGGATGTGCGCCGCCGGCAGGGTGCGCAGTTCGTTGTTCCAGTGATCGCGATCTTCAATCAGCGCGATTTCGACGCTCACGCAGTTTCACCGCCGTTTCGTATGCCCGATAGATCAGCGGATTATAGACCTTGTCCCACGCTCCCAGAGAGCGAACGACTTCGCCGCCCCAGCCGCGCTTGAACCCGTAGACGCCCCACAAGCCGTCCGAACGCCGCTCGAATTCCGCTTCGAGCTGATCCGGCGCGGCATCAGGAATGCCCCACATGTCATAGAGCGTGCAGCCGCGCGCCCGCGCCCATTGGATGGCTTTCCACTGCACGCCGTACGATGCCATCAGGCTGCGCTTCACGTCGGACGATGCGCCGTAGAGATACCAGGCGGTCCTGCCGACGGCGAAGACCATCACCCCGGCAAGAGTATCACCCTCATGTTCTGCCAGGATCAGCGCGCCGTCCTGCGGGACGAAGAGATCGGCAGCGAGGGTGTAGTATTCGGGCGCATGGACGCCGAAGGTGTTGCGCGTCCCGGTCGCCTGCATGATCGCGTTGAACCTGGCGACATCGGCGCGCCCGCCTTCACTGTAGACCACGTCACCCTTTTGGCTCTGACGGATTTTGCGGCGTGTGCCCTGGTTCATGCGTGCCAGAATCGACTCTTCATCGCCGGCAAGATCGAGGAGGATGGTGCGCGGCGGTTGGATGGTCTGCGCGCTGGCGCGGAAACCGAGCGCGGCGAATGGCGGCGCGGCGACGATGCCCGGCTCCCACTTCAGAAATGCCGCGCCGTGACGCTTCGCCTCGGCATGGATCGCATCCCACAGCGCCGCCTCACCGGAAGGCGCGGTCACCAGCGGTCCCATCGGCAGATACGCCAT
>JAEURA010000238.1 GCA_016789005.1 Anaerolineae bacterium | reverse complement strand
ACCCCGATCTGCGGTTGTAGTACTAAAGTGAAGTCTCGAAAGAAATCCACGAACGGGAGACCCGCCGGGTCTCCCCTACAACCCACGTGCCGTAGGGGCGAGCCGACGGCTCGTCCGTTGAAAAGATGCGAGACATGGCTTAAGCTATGTTCCGAAACAATTCAATGTCCTCACCCCTGCTGCGCTTCGCTTAGCTTCCCCTCTCCATTTTCATGGAGAGGGGACCGAGGGGTGAGGTGTTCGTGGCTGATCTTCGATTACTGGCTTAGGGCGCGCCTTCGGTGCTGCCGACCTGACCGAAGTTCGCCGCCAGGATCGAGAAGTCCGTGATGTTCACGACGCCGTCGCCATTGAAATCGGCGGGGGCGTCGACGTTAGAGGTACCGAAAGCCGCAGCCAACATGCTGAAATCCTGAATGTTGACGAGGTTGTTATTGCTGGCATCACCGCCGCGAAGCTGCGGCACCGTGATCGCGTTCGATCCCAGGACCAGATTGACATTGACCGCGCTGCTGCTCAGCGTGTTGTTGTGCTTGACCCAGATATGGTAGACCCCGGGCTGAATCGCGCCGATGGCGAAAACGCCGGAGCTGTCCACCGTGACCATTTGGTCGAAGACGGCGCTTCCGTGACTCGGAGGGACGACCCGGACGCGCACCATGTTGGTACCCACGACATGATGCTGGATCGCCACCGTCCCGTTGATCGTCGCGGTCGGTGTCACTGCGGCATGGAGGACCAGCGTCGCGTCGCCAGCCAGGGTATTATAGGCTGCCACGCCGATGTAGTAGATCGTTCCGGCATGGGCGGTGAACTCCACCTGTGAGGTCTGCGCGCCGCCGTAATCGTCATTGTAGGCGACGATCACCGGGTACACCGGGTCCGGCGTGGTGTACACGCCCAGGACGGTGTCATAGTCGCTGCCCAAGGTATCGACGACGACGCGGTGCGAAATGCCGCTGGCGAACGAATAACGATACCAGACCATGCTGGCATTCAAAGGACTGTTGAGAGTCGGATCGCCGGTCATCGTCGCAAAGCGGATGTACTCCTGTGTGGTCCCGTAGGGCAGCGATGGGATGATAATCGCGCCGCTCGAACGATCATTCAGAGGCGGTCCCTGATGGACGTTCAGAGTCAGCGTTTGGTCGCTGGCGAGCGCGCTGTAGGCGCCGGCGGCGATGTAATAGATCGTCCCGACGCTGGCGGTGAACTCGACCCGCGAAGCCGTTCCGGCGCCGCTGTCATCATCACATCCGATCAGCGTTGGGATGGGTGCGCCGGGGCTGGTGTAGACGCCCAGGACGGTATCGTAGGTGCTGCCTTCCGTATCGACGACGATCTGGCGCGGCTGTCCGCTGTTGGACCAGTAGCGATACCAGACCACGTCATGGCTGGCGCAGGTGGTCGGGTCGCCGGTCATCGTGGCGAAACGGACATAAGTCTGGCTCATCGTGTAGGGCAAACCGCCGACTGTATAGGAACCGTCCCACTGGTCGTTCGCCGGCGGCGCCTGGTTGACATTCAGCGTCAGCGAGACTTCGCCGTTGAGGGCGTAATAGGATGCCACGCCGATATAGTAGATGACGCCGGCGGAGGCGGTGAACTCAATACGTGAGGCGCTCCCCGTCCCGCTGTCGTCGTCACAGGCGATCAGCGTTGGGGTGACCGGGTTGGGGCTGGTGTAAATCCCCAGGATGGTGTCGTAGCTGCTCCCTTCGGTGTCGATGATCAGTGGGCGCGGCGAGCCGCTGGCGAACGTGTAGCGATACCAGACCATGTGGTTGCTTCCACAGACCGTCGGATCGTTGATCTGCGTGGCATTCCACACATCATTCTGCGTGCGGGTATAGGGCGGGTTCGAGGCGACATAGGCTCCGGTGGATGCATCGTTGAGGGGCGGCGGCAGACTGAGATACAGGCGGCCTCGCCCGTAGACGGTGTCATAGCCGGCGGCGCCCATATCGACCGCGCGGCTTTCGAGAAAACCCTGAATCTGGGCAGCCGTGTAGGTAGGATAGGCTTCCCATACCGCCGCCGCTGCTCCGGCGACGTGCGGCGTCGCCGCCGAGGTGCCGTTGAAGCTGTCATTGCCGTAAGACCAGGTATCGACGACGGCGTAGCCGGCGAGGCGCGGCTGGTTGAGTCCCGTCCCGAGCGAACCGCCGCTGCCCATCGACGGACCTTCCGAGCTGTAGCTCTCCAGCGTATAGGGTGCGGAGCGGAAAAGCGCGGCGATCCCCATCACGCTGAGTCCGCTAGCCGGGTCGTTGAGGCTGCGGTCGAACATGTTGTGCTCGTAGTTCGGCGCGTTGTGCCCCATCACATCCAGGACGACGGTTTCCGTCGCGCTGTAGCGGTGAATGGCGAATCCGTACTGAGCCACGGCGTCGGTGGTGGCGTGGATTTCCTCGGTGGGCGGCTGCGTGCCCGTCTGCCAGTTGCGGCTGCTGGCAAACTGTGTGCAGGTCCCGCCTGAGCACTTGTAGATAAACAGGTCGTAGTCCTGGTTGGTCGTGGGCCAGCGGTTCCAGCGCAGCGCCGTGTGCAGCCCCACATTCGCCCCGACGTTGGCGCCGCCGTCGAAGAAGTCGATCTCGTCGCCGGTCGTGAAGTCATGCCAGCCGTCGCCATCCGGGTCGTTGAAGCTGGCTTGATAGTTGGTCAGACGGCGATTGCCGGCGGACTGGGTGTTCAGGACGCCTTTTCCCATGGCGTAGTTGATCGCCTGCGAGACCTGCCCCGATCCGTCGCCGGGATCATCGTTGTAGTAGGTGAGCGACGAAGTGATGACATCCGGACGAGTGCTCGCCGGGCGATCCGCCAGTTCACGGATGCGGCTCGCCATCTGGGTGGCGCTGTACGGGGTAACCAGGATCAGATCAGCGCCGGGAGCCATATCGAAGACGATCTCGGCGCAGGCTGTGCCGTGACGACTGCCAGTGCCGATCGTGCCAAGGGTGGTGAGCCTCGATCCGGTCGGCAGCTCGCCGAGGCTCTGGGCTGTCGTGTAATCCTTGAATTCGTCCAGCACCGCGACGATCAATCCTGTGCCGTCAAACCCCCGGGTATGCCAGTCGTCGGCATTGGATGCCGCGACGCCTTCGGTGAGGAAACTCCCCGCCAGCGGAACGATCCCATCCTCCTGTTCCTGCGACGGGAGCGGTCCATCGGCGGGATACAGCGGTATCGGACGACGGATCAGCGACAGGCGCGGCAGGAACGCCAGCGATTGCAGCGCCAGCACCGGAACCCGTGCTTCGACCCAGCGGTCGAAGCGGGCAGCGACCTCGCCGCCGGCGGCTTCGATCTGGGCGATGGCGGCATCCGCCGCCGGCGCGTCGAAAAGGATGAACAGCGCGGTGAGGCGATCACCGATCACTTCGAAGCCAGAAGACCGCGCCTGGATCGCCCCCGCAGCCGAGTCTCGCCGCCAGGTTTGCAGCAGTTGGGCGAGTTCGCCGCTGAGATTCGGAAATTCGGGCGAGACGCCTTTGGAGGGCGGCGACACCTCCAGATTGATCGCCGTCCCAGGGTCGGGAACTGGAGAGGCGTCCTGGGCTGTGATCTGCATGCTCGTGATCAGGATCAACGGCAGGAGGATAGAGAGCCGCAAAGATAGGAGACGAATTGAGGTCATGGTAAGCGCCCGATTCACTGATTCCCAGGGAATGAATGAAAGACCAGGCTGTGATCCAAGGGGAGGACGCGGACCTATGCGTCCCGGTTCATGATCGTCGCAACACAATGCGCCGCCGGCGCAGGCAGCGGCAGACTCACGAGGAAATCAGGGTGCGCACGCAACGAGCCAGGCATACGACCGAGACTCCTCGATCAGGAGCGTCGTGCCTATCCTGATTTTCCAGGGGAATATGCGAGGTGGCTAGTGCCAAGTGATCACATGCCAGCGGCGCGCCGGTCATCAACAGCGAGATCGGCGCGGAGGTGATGATCAGCGGGGACTTCGACGAGAGCCGGGCGCGGGAACTTGCCGCGCGCATCGGCTTCGGCGCGCTCCCGTTCGATTTCGTCGTCGTCTCGTCAGAGGTGGAAGAGATCGCGGGTCAACGGTGATCGGCGAGCCGGCTGGAGCGCTCAGGTACGCGGCTGACCGGTGAGGCGCTCCAGCTTCGCCTCTTCTTCCGGGGCAGTGACCAGCGTCAGGGTATCCCACAGCCTGATCTCCGTGCTGCCGTGCGGGACGATCAGCTTCTCGCCCCGGCGGATCGCCGCCAGCGAGCTTTCGGCGGGCCATTTCACCTCTTTGACCTGCTTGCCGGCGACCGGCGCGCCGGGGCGCACCAGCAGATCGACGACGTGTGCGCCGGTCAGCGTGTGCAGCCGCAGCCGCTCCGCGTTGTGCTGCTCTTCGATGCGCCGGGAGATGGCGCGGTTGTAGGCGCGCATCACGTCGCTGCGGCGCAGGATGCCGATCGGGCGGCGCACCGCTGGCGATTCCAGCACGGGCAGCCGTCCAACATCGCGCTGCCCCATGCGCCGCACCGCCTCCCACAGCGTCTCGTCGGGCGTGGTGGTCGCCACGTCGCGCACAGCAATGTCGGCGACCTTGCCCTCGCGCCTGCCAGAATCGTACGCCGCCTGCAAATCCGAAAGTGTGACGACGCCCGTCAGCATGCCCCGATCATCCACCACGCACATGCCATGCACGCCGCTTGCGCGCAGCGCGTCGCGCAGATCGACCAGCGACCGGCTGGAATGGATGCACGGTGCGGGCGTCATCATGGCATCCAGCACGTTCAGGTCGCCCAGCACATCGATGTCGCGCCCCTGCTTGATGAAGACTCCTTTGCGCGCCAGACCGTAGGCATATACTCCGCCCAGCGGCGCGAGGCGATCTGCCACGAACAGGCAGACCACCGCCGCCAGCATGATCGGCAGGATCAGCCGGTAATCGTTGGTCAGCTCGAAGACCATCAGGATCGCCGTGATCGGCGCGCGGATGACGCCGGACATCGCCGCCGCCATGCCGGCGATGGCGAACGCCTGCGGATCGCTCAGCCCGGCATTGGGCAGCAGATCGTGCGCCAACCGCCCGAACGCCCCGCCGAGCATTGTGCCGATGAACAACGATGGCGCGAACAAGCCGCCGACGAAGCCGCCGGCGATGCTGACGCTGGTCATCAGCAGCTTCGCCCCCGCTAGAAGGAGCAGCAGCGGCACAGTGTAACTGTTCCCCATCGTATTCAACACCTCGGACATGGTCTCGCGTCCCGCGCCCATGATCTGCGGCAGGAAGAGGGCGGCGATCCCGACCAGCGCACCGGCAAGCGCCGTCCGCGCCGGACGAGGCAGGCGGTCATGCAGCCGATGCCACAGATCATGCTGCCAGTAGACGGCGCGGATGAACAGTGCCGCCGCCGGCGCGACCGCCAGCCCCAGCAGGGCGTAGATCGGTATTTCCGCCACCGAGCCGAGCGAAACCTGAAGCGCGCCGAATTCCGCCTCTCCTTCTCCGACGCTCTGCATGAAGACCGTCGAGACTACCGCCGAAAGGACGACCAGCCCGAAGGAACTGGTCTGAAATTCACCGTTGAGCAGCACTTCCAGGGCGAAGAAGACTCCGGCGATAGGGGCGCCGAACGCCGCTGCGATGGCGCTTGCGCCGCCCGCCGCCACCAGCAGGCGGACGCGCTCCGGCGTCAGATGCAGCCGCTGGGCAAGAAATGAGCCGAGGTTGGCGCCGATCTGCACGCTGGGGTCTTCCGGTCCGACGGACGCCCCACCGCCGATGGAGAGCATCGAGGCGAGCGCCTTGACGGGCATTCGGGCATAGCGCAGTCTGCCGCCACCAAAAGCGACCGATTCCATGACGCCGGCGACGCCGTGATGTCGTTCTTCGCCGATGAAGCGCGCCATGATCGCCCCGACCAGCGCCCCGACCAGAGTCAGCGTCACGACGATGCCCGCGCCGCCCAGGACGGGACCGAGCAGATCGCGCGCCAGCATTTCCTGAAAGAGATGGTGCGCCAGGTCGATGCCCAACTGAAACAGCCAGATGCCCGCCCCGGTTGCCAGTCCGACGGCGACTGCCAGGATGAACAGGAGGGTGTTTTCCGAGCCGAGCAGGGCGCGGCGCAGCGAACCAAAGGGATGTGCCGCTGCGTCAGAGTGAGGGCGATTCATCTTGTCTTACCTGGTTGATCTGTGACATCGATCGGGTTTGATGATTGCGATTATACCCCGCGCCTACCGCGCCTGCGCCAGAGAAGCGGGTATAATGAGGGCTAGAGAGCAGTGAGGACGAGCGACCATGACGACGCGCGAAGCGCCCATCAGCATCGATCAGTTCGAGGCATTTCTCGCCCGCCCCGAAAACCATGACCGCCGCTTCGAACTCATCGACGGGGAGATCAGCGAGAAGACCATGCCTACCGACGAACACGGCTCAATAGTCCACATCTTCAGCGGTGAGTTCTACGTCTATTTCCGGGACAACCCGATCGGGCGGGTGACCATCGAGGCGCGCGTCCGCCCTGCGGGCAGGGTTGGCGAAGACAGGCTTCCCGACATCGCCGTCATCCTGGGGGATAAGCCCATTCAGCGGCACGGCGCGGTGGACTACATCCCGGACATCTGCATCGAGGTGCAGTCGCCAGATGACAGCCTGCGGCAGATGCGCGAAAAAGCGCGTTTCTACGTCGCCAACGGCGCGAAGTACGCCGTCAATGTGCTGCCGGCGCAGCGCGCCATCGAAACCTACGACGCCGATGGCAGCGAGGCGCTGCTGACCGGCGACGACCTGCTGAGCTTCGGCGATCTGCTCCCCGGCTTCGCCGTGCCCGTCCGCCGCTTCTTCCCCGATACCGTCTGATCCTCCTCACCCCCCAGCCCCCTTGTCCCACAAAAACGGGGAGAAGGGGGAGTCAGGTCCCCTCGCCCCGCGCGCGTGGGATACAGGGGTGAGGGAGAGAAGTTCATAACACGCGCTAGAGCCTGTTATGAACTCTTCTCCCCTCAACCCCCCAGCCCCCTTCTCCCACAAGAACGGGGAGAAGGGGGAGTTAGGTCCCCTCGCCCCGCGCGCGTGGGAGAGGGGATACAGGGGTGAGGGGAACTCCTGCCGCAGA
>JAEURA010000133.1 GCA_016789005.1 Anaerolineae bacterium | reverse complement strand
GATGGGGTCACAACAGACATGCTGGGTCTTGTAGGGGCGGTTCGTGAACCGCCCGCGATTTCGGGCGCATCGCGATGCGCCCCTACAACACGTTCTGGCTGCTTATGAGCCAACAACCGATTTTGATGCGTTTGCCCTGATTGCCTTCTGGGCGCTCCGTCACCGCCGCGCGTGAAGCTATGTTATAGTGTTGCTTAGGACGTATCGAGGGATGTGGTTCCTTCGTCTGAAGCAAGGGAGTGTGTATCGTGAGTACTCCTGCCGAAAGCGGCGCGCCGGCTGCGCGCGCCAATCCGCCGCTGGTCGAACCGATCAGCCAGGGGAGTCATCCCCCTGCCAAGTTGACGGACACGGGTTGGATCTGGTGGAAGCAGCGCCCTCGGCGAGACTTCCCCGCCGAGCCTGACCCTACTTTTACCCTGGTCGGCGACGCGCTGATTCAGGAATTGACGGCGAAGTTCAGCCTCGACGCCGAAGCCATCGCCCGCATCAAAACCGATATCGCCCATCTGGAAGCGGAACTGCTGCGCTATTTTCGCGAAACGGATCACAACGCCAAGAAGTTCCAGAACGGCTTTCGCCTGTACAACTGGCGTCTGCTGATGCTGGCGACGGCGGCGACCCTGGTCGGTTCGCTGCAAGCGATCAGCCTGTCGATCAGCCCGGCGATGCTGCTGGTGCTCGGCGCGCTGGAGACGATCATCGCCCTGTATACCGTCTACGTCGTCAATGCGCGCGGAAGGGACGCCTCAGTCGAGGACTGGCTGAAGAACCGCCGCATGTCGGAACAGCTGCGCCGCGAGTTCTTCCGCTATCTGATGATGCTGCCGCCGTACAACCAGGATGAGAAGGATTTCGAGCGCAAACGTAAGCTGTCGCACCGCGCGGCGATGATCTACGCCGACCAGATTCCCGATGAGCCGTCGATCCTGGAAGGAAGAGCCTCATGAGACTGGCACGCACCGACCTTCAGGCGCGCTATCAGATTTTCGAGCGCGCCCTGCTTCAGGATCAGCGCGCCTACTACAAGCGCGAGATCGACCGCAACCGCCGGGCGGCGCAGCAGGTGAGCCGCGCCCGCGCCTTCTTCGCCTTCCTGGCGGGCGTGGCATCGCTGCTCGCCGCCATCATCGGCGGTCTGACGGCGATTCAGGGCGGCACGGCTTCGTGCGACGTCAGCCAGCTTGCCGCCATCGCCGATGCCAACCTGCCGTCCAAGCAGGCGGACCAGATCAGCAACAAGCTGGAAGCGACTGTGACGGAAGGCAACACGCTGGTCTGCCTGCTGCTGGATACGGTCACACCGGTGCTGATGGTCATCGCGGTGGGCGCGCCGGCGATTGGCGCAGCGTTCACCACCCTGGCGGACATGTACCAGTGGGACCGGCTGGCGTCGGTGTATGAGACGGCGCAGAAGAGCCTCGCCATCGCCGACGCGCTGTCGCCGCTCGAGGAGGAGCCGGACGACGTTTATCTCGCCAGCCTGCAGGCGTACTCCGAAGGGACGCTGACGGTTATGCGCGACGAGACGGCGCAGTGGGGACAGCTCGTCAAGATGCCCGACGCCCTTCAGGAATACATTGACGCCGCGCGCGATAAAGTGGCGCGGGAGCTGGAGGAGAACGGCGGCGACAACGCCGGCGGTTGAGTGGCATAGGTTCCGACGCAGGAGCGTGGGCGAAGCGATGCGCTCACGCTCTACATCATGCGCTGCCAAGCTGTCTGAGGCGGTCGAGCCGGGCAGAGTCATGGGAGGCCAGCCAGGTATCCTGAGACAGCGCCGCATAGGCACGGGCGAAATGAGGCTGGGCGGCGGCGAGGTTGCCCTGCGCCAGCAGGCATTCCCCCAACTCCTCGTCAACATATCCGTCGCCGGTCCCTGCCGCTTCGTGTTCGACCTGTAAGGCGCGCTGGACCTCCAGCGCCTCGTCAACGCGACTCATCGAGCGCAGCGTGCGCCCGACGCACCATTTCGCGATTCGAATGGGATTGGGATCGCCATCCTGCTCACGCCGCGCCAGCGCTTTCTGAAACACGTCCAGAGCGTGCTCGAAGTCCTCCATGTCGTGATACAGCCAGCCGATGTTGTTGTACAGCGACCCCAGCCATCTGCGGGCGCGCGGCTGTGGGCTGGACTCGGCAAGCGCCAGGGCGCGAAGGTTCCAGGCGAGCGCTTCCTCCGCCGGTTCGATGATCCCCATCATGTGCGCCGCATCGACCGCGAATCCGTCCTCGCCGATCTCCTGCGCCGCCTCTAGTGCGCTCAGAAACAGAGGTCGGGCATCGGCTGGACGACCAGAAGTGTTGAAGACGCGCCCCCGTTCGAGCAGGCAGCGCACGGTCGCTGTCGTCGGGTCGGCGGGAAGCAGCGCCTCGACCTGATCGAGCGTGCGATGGGCGGCGTCGAAGCGGCGCTGCAAGCCCTCTGACCGGGCGATCTGCGTCATCAGCTGCGCCAGATAGGCGGAGTCGCCGGACGACTGGGCAGCAGGAAGCAGATCGCGAAAGCGCCGTTCGGTCGCAGCCGGGTCGTCGTAGTTCCAGAGCGCGTCAAAGTCTGGGAGCATGTGGGTCACCGGTCGGTTAACTATCCATCGCCATCTTCTTGAGTTCGTACAGCTTGGTCAGCGCCTCGATGGGGCTGAGCGCATCGACATCCATCGCCTGCAGGGCGGTCAGTGTGGGGTGGGGGGCGTCGTCGATGAAACTCAACTGCGCCGGGTTCTGCCGGCGCTTCTTCTTCGTCGGCAGTTCGAAATCGCTGCCCTGTTCTTCCAGCGTACGCAGCAGCTCGCGTGCCCTATCCACCACCGGACGCGGCATGCCGGCGATCTGCGCTACATGCACCCCGTAACTGCGATCCGCGCCGCCGGCGATGACCCGGTGCAGGAAGATCACCTCGTCGCCCTGTTCGGCGACGGCGACGTTGTAGTTGCGGGCGCGCGGCAGCACCTCCGGTAGTTCGGTCAGTTCGTGATAGTGGGTGGCGAACAGCGTCCGGCAGTTCAGGCGCGGGTTGTTGTGAATGAATTCGATGACGGCGCGGGCAATTGCCAGCCCGTCGTAGGTCGATGTGCCGCGCCCGACTTCGTCCAGGATCAGCAGGCTGCGCCGGGTGCTGCCGCTGAGCAGGCGAGCGGTCTCGATCATTTCGACCATGAAGGTGCTGTAGCCGGCGTGGATTTCGTCCTGCGCGCCGATGCGCGCGAAGATGCGATCCACCAGCCCGATGGTCGCTTCGTCCGCCGGCACGAAGGAGCCGATCTGTGCCATCAGCGTGATGATCGCCACCTGACGAATGTAGGTCGATTTGCCGCTCATGTTGGGACCGGTGATGATGTGGATGCGGCTCATGCTGTCGAAGTGGGTGTCGTTGGCGACATAGCGCACGCCGCTTTCCATCAGCTTCTCGACAACCGGGTGACGCCCCGCCTTGATGACCAGCAGATCATCTTCAGTGAGCAGCGGACGGGTATAGCCTTCGCGTGCCGCAACTTCCGCCAGCGAAAGGAAGGCATCGAGGTGCGCCAGCGCCTTCGCCGTCTTGAGCAGCCGTTCGGAATGTGCTGCCAGCGCCCGGCACACCTCGTCGAAAAGCCGGCGCTCGATGTCGAGAATCTGCTGTTCGGCGTTCAGCACCAGCGTCTCATATTCTTTGAGTTCCGGCGTGATGTAGCGTTCGGCGTTGACGAGCGTCTGCTTGCGTTCGTAGTCGTCGGGGACTTTCGCCGTGTTGGCGTGGGTGATCTCGATGTAGTAGCCGAAGACCTTGTTGAACCCCACTTTCAACGTGGCGATGCCGGTGCGGCGGCGCTCGCGCGGCTCCAGACTGGCGATCCACTCGCGGGCGTCCTGGGTCGCCTGGATCACGCCGTCCAGCTCGTCGGAGTAGCCGGCGCGGATCACCCCCATCTTGTCCAGCGTGGTCGGCGGCTCGTCGGCGATGGCGCGGGTGATCAGCGCGACGGCATCGTCACAGGGATCGAGCCGGTCCGCCAGCGCGGAAAGCGCCGAAATACCGCCGATCCGCTCGCGCAGGACCGGCACGGTTTCGAGCGTCTGGCGCAGCGCCACCAGCTCGCGGGGGATGGCGCGGGCGATCAGCAGGCGGTTGGTCAGGCGTTCCAGGTCGGAGATGGTTTTGAGCAGATCGCGCAGCTCATGGCGCAGCAGTTCGTCGCGGCTGATCGCCTCTACGGCGTCCAGTCGGGCGTTCAGCCGGCGCAGGTCGAGCAGCGGCTGGCTGATCCATTCGCGCAGCAAGCGCGCGCCCATCGGCGTGGTGGTGCGGTCGAGGACGCCGAGCAGACTGCCGCGCGCCTCGCGGGAGCGGATGGTCTCGGTCAGCTCCAGATTTCGACGGGTGAACGGATCGAGCACCATGAAGTCGGCGGTGGTGTAGGGGCGCAGACGGGTGATCTGCGCCAGCTGCCCGCGCTGCGTGGCGTAGAGATAATCGAGCAGCCCGCCCGCCGCGCAGATCGCCGCCGGCATGTCGCCGATGCCGAAGCCATCCAGCGTGCGGGCGCGGAAGTGCTCGGTCAGGCGGTTAAAGGCGTTGGCGCGCTCGAACCGCCAATCCTGCGCCGCCGTCAGGTGGACCCCGCTCGGCATGGTTGCACCCCGGTTCGCCCAGGCTTCGGGCAGCAGCACCTCGCGCGGGCTGAGCCGGGCGATCTCCTCGGTGACGCGCACGCCGGCATCCTCGCCGCTGATCTGGGTGACGGCGAAATCGCCGGTGGTGATGTCGGCGTAGGCGACGCCGACCTGGTTCCACGCGCCCGTCGTCTGGTCGCCAACGGGGAAGATCGCCATCAGGTAGTTGTGCCGGTCCTCGGCGAGCAGTTCGGGTTCGGTGATCGTGCCAGGGGTGACGACCCGCGTGACCTCGCGTTCGACCAGTCCGCGCCCGTTCGGCTCCGTCACCTGCTCGCAGACGGCGACGTGATAGCCTTTCTCGATCAGCCGGGCGATGTAGTTATCGACGGCGTGATAGGGGACGCCCGCCATCGGCACGCGGTCGGTCTTGCTGGTCGGACGGCTGGTCAGGACGAGGTCGAGTTCGCGAGCGGCGGTCTCGGCGTCGGCATCAAAAGTCTCGTAGAAATCGCCCAACCGGAACAGCAGGATACAATCGGGGTACTGGCGCTTGACTTCGAGATACTGCGCCCGCAGCGGCGTGATGGGCTGGGTCATCGGATTGCGTTTCTCACCTGAAAAGGGCACAATGATACTGTTTTCACCTTGAACGCCTATTCTAACAGGCAGGCGGTCAGCCGCAAGAACCAAGCCCAGTGAGCATTCTACCTGCGAGGGGTCTTCCTGAATGAACGAGATGGTTGTCGGTATCGATCTGGGCGGGACGCGGCTGCGGGTAGCCCTGCTGGATCGCGATCTGAATATCCTGGAGCGGCACGAGACGCTGACCGAAGCGCAGACCGGCGTCGAGGCGACGACGGCGCGCATGCTGTCGTTCGTCGGCGAGACTCTGGCGAAATTGGACCGGGAGCGCGTTTCTGGAATAGGCATCTCCTGCCCCGGACCCGTCAACCCGAACGCCGGGCTGCTGGTCGCGCCGCCCAATCTGCCGGGCTGGCACAATGTGCCGCTGGTGCAGATGTTTCAGAAGGAATTCGGGCTGACGACCTATATCGGAAACGACGCCAACGTCGCCGCGCTGGCGGAGACCTCGCGCGGCGCAGCACAGGGATACCGCCACGTCATCTTCATCACCATCAGCACCGGCATCGGCGGGGGGATCCTCAGCGATGGCAGGCTGCTGCTGGGACGCGACGGGCTGGCGGCGGAGGTCGGTCACATGAGTCTGGTGGTCGGCGATACCGTGACCACGCTGGAAAAAGAGGCGGCGGGTCCAGCCCTGGCGCGTAAGGCGCGGGCGCGCATCGAAGGGGGGGAGAAGTCGATGATGACCGAGATGGTCGATGGACACCTCGAACACCTCACCGGTTCCGTCGTCGGCAAGGCGGCGGTCGCAGGTGACCCGCTGGCGGTGGAGATCGTCAGACGTGGCGCGTTCATCGTCGGTCTGGGTCTCGCCAGCCTGCTGCACACCTTCAACCCGGAGATCATCGTGGTCGGCGGCGGCGTCAGCAACATCGGCGCGCTGCTCTTCGATACGATGCGCGAGACGATGGAAGGGCACGTCATCGACCGCGCTTATACGGACGATCTGATCCTGAAGGTGGCGGCGCTGGGCGAGAACGTCAGCGTGATCGGCGCGGCGGCGCTGGCGCTGACCAAAGGCGGTATGGAAGATGTGGCAACGGTTGCTCGCAAACTAAGCCGGGGAGGGTGATCATGTCCGATGCTGTGCTGCGCCAACATCTGGTCAATTTGCTGCACGCCCGACAGGCGTACATGGGTTTTGAGGCAGCCATCGCCAATTTCCCGATGGCGCACATCAACAGCCGTCCCACCGGGGTGGAATACACGTTCTGGCATCTGCTCGATCACATCCGTTTCGCCCAGTGGGATATTCTCGACTACGTCCGCAACGCGAATTACCAGTACACGACCTGGCCCGACGGCTACTGGCAGCCGCGCGACGCCGTGACCGACGCCGCCGGTTGGAACAAGACGCTGGAGGCGTTGCTTGCCGACCGCGCCGAGCTGGTGCGCATCGTCCGCGCGCCAGAGACCGATCTGTACGCACCGATTCCGCATGGCGAAGCAGGTCACAACATTCTGCGCGAAGTCCTGCTGGTCGCGGAACATAATGCTTACCACCTGGGGGAATTTGGCATCCTTCGGCAGGTCATGGGGCTGTGGTGATGCCAGATGAATCCCGGAATCTTACTTGAACCTAGACTTTGGTAGAGGGTTTTCAAATCAGGGTTAATTAAGCATATAATGAGTTTGACACGCGATGCGCGGCAACTGTTGACTGCGCGTCGTCCAAAATAGATGGAGCAAACCTAATCATGAACACTCGACGTCCCCTCCTTGCTCTGGGTCTTATCATCGTCTTTTTGCTGGCGGCGGTGGTCGTTTCCGCAACCAGCTACAGCGTGTCTGGCAATATTTTATCCGGGGCGCAGTACGATCTGTATACCGTCAACCTGATTGCCGGCGAGAATGTCACGGCGACGCTGGTCTGCGACCATGATGGCGTGTCGCGTCCGCTCGACCCCGTCCTGTCGGTCTACTTCCCCGGCAGCGACTCCAGCGACACCATCTTCGCTGATGCCTACAACGACGACGGCTTCGGTTCGGACGACGACCCCAACGGCGTCGACTGCGATGCCTTCGATAGCTCGCGCGTCTTCTTCAGCGCGCCGGTCACCGGCGAGTACACCTTCCGCGCCGATGGCTTCGGCAGTTCGACCGGTCCTTACACGCTGGATATTGTCACCGGCGGCGGCAACCCGATGGCGTCCGACGGGCGTCTGAACCCGCAGCAGGATGCGCCGGTGGTGCTGTACTGCAACAGCGAGTCGGTCGATGTCTACGCGGTGGATGGTCAGTTCCAGGGGTCGGTCGCCAACGGCGGCTCTGCCACTTTTGGCGCGGCGACGTTTGGACCGACGGCGGACGGTGGTATGCAGGTGAGCGCCGGGCTGCCGGACGGCAAGACCTATCTGTTCGTGTGGGACGGCTGCGGCGTGAAGGGCAGCTACGAGGCGTACAGTGTCACCAACGGCGTGCCCATGCTGTACGACAGCGGCGACTACTAGAGCCTGTTATGAACTTTTCTCCCCTCAACCCCCCAGCCCCCTTCTCCCACAAAACGGGGAGAAGGGGGAGTCAGATCCCCTCGCCCCGCGCGCGTGGGAGATGGGGATACAGGGGTGAGGGGAACTCCTGCCGCAGAAGTTCATAACAGCCTCTAGATCGGAGTCTCGCGGGGGTGGATCGGCGGGTCGCCCGCTGACGATACCCTGGAGATGACCTGAACGCAGAGTGACCTGTGACGGCGGGTCGAGGGGTGTGGTGCGCTTCGACCCGCCGGCGATTCAAATACCCCTCCAATGGTCGGTGTGTTACAATGCCGACCATGCTCACACTCCTCGACTTTCGCGTTCGCCAGCGCGATTTTTTGTTGGAAATCTCGCGCGCTATCACCGCTCAGCTTGACCTGAGTGAGGTCCTGAAGCGCGTTCTGAACGCTTCGGTGGCGATGCTGGGGGGGCAGATCGGAATCATCGCCCTGCGGGATGCTTCCGGCGTATACCGGGTGCGCGCGACCATCGGCGTCGATGCGATGCGCGTCGCCGAGATCGACGCCGACCTGGCACAGATCTTCGACGAAGACGCGGCGCTAGATTACAAGACGATGGAGTCGCGCCTGAAGCAGATCGCCGAATCGCTCGACAAACGTATGAAGCAGACCTTTGCCCTGCCGCTCGGCTTTGCCGGCGAGCCGATGGGCGTCCTGGTCGTGTTCCGGGCTTATCTGGCAAGCGCGACGCCTGATGACGTGCAGGTGCTGCAAAGCTTCGCCGATCAGGCGGCTATCGCGGTGCATAATGCGCAGCTCTACGCGCGCATCGAGCATGAGCGGCGGCGTCTGGCGGCGATCCTTCAGCACAGCGCCGACGGGGTTCTGATCGTGGACGCGCGCGGTGTGGTGCAGAGCATCAACACCGCGCTGGAGCGGATGACGGGTTGGCTTTCCGCCGATGCTGTCGGGCGCGACCACGACGAAGTGATCGTCTGGCGGAAGCGGGAAGGGCGCGATCTCAAGCAGTCGCTCGCCGAGGGCTGGTGGAGCAGGGGATCGACCACCGCCGCGCAGGAGACCCTGTACGCCGAGGGCGACCTGGAACGCCGCGACGGGCTGACGCTCAGCGTCGGCATCATCTACGCGCCGTTATTCAACGCCGAGGGGCATCTGGTGAGCATCGTCGCGGACGTGCGCGACATCACCAATTTCCGCCAGGCGCAGGAGATGCAGAGCACGTTCATATCGATGATCTCGCATGAGCTGCGGACGCCGGTGGCGCTGATCAAGGGCAATGCCGCCACCCTCCGCCGTGACGACGTGGAGTGGGATGTCCCCACGGTCCGTGACCTGGCGGGCGTTATCGAAGAGGAATCGGACCGTCTCAGCATCCTGATCAATAACCTGCTGACCACCAGCAAGATGCAGGCGCAGCGCAAGATCGAACTTGACATCGACGACGTGCGACTGGACTACATCGCGGCGCGTACCGTCGAGCGGTTTCAGCCGCAGACTCGCATCCACAGCTTGAAACTGAACTTCCCCCATGACTTTCCGACGGTGCGCGGGGATGAACAGCGCCTCACGCAGGTGTTCGATAATCTGATCAGCAACGCCATCAAGTATTCGCCGAACGGCGGTGTGATCGAGATTGGGGGGCGGGTGGATGCCGACAGCGCGACCGTATATGTGCGCGATCAGGGGGTTGGCTTGAGCGAAGCCGATCTGACGCGCGTGTTTGAGCGTTTCTACCGGGTCGATGGCGCACTCAGCCGCCGGACCCAGGGAACAGGCTTAGGGCTGTACCTCGCGCGTCAGATCCTCGTGGCGCACGGCGGCGACATTCGCGTCGAAAGCCAGCCCGGCAAAGGCTCGACGTTCTACTTCACTCTGCCG
>JAEURA010000036.1 GCA_016789005.1 Anaerolineae bacterium | reverse complement strand
AGACGTGAGCATGGGGATGTCGATCTGGCATCCCCATTGTGTATTGACCTCACCCCATATCGATGTGGAAAGCGGGTGGGGACCGAACCCAGCGCAGAGATGAAAGGGGGGTAGCGACGTTGTCTGGAATCTACGATGGGAAGCCGCTGCTTGAGACGAAGGGCGTCTCGAAGCGATTTGGGGCGGTGCAGGCGCTGACGACCGTCGATTTCGAGGTGTATCCCGGTGAAGTGGTAGCGCTGGTCGGGGACAACGGCGCGGGAAAATCCACTCTGATCAAGGGCATCGCCGGAATCTACGGCTTCGATGAAGGCAAGGTCCTCTTCGACGGCAAGGAAGTACACATCCACAGCCCGCGCGAGGCAGCGCAGCTGGGCATCGAAGTGGTGTACCAGGACCTGGCGCTGGCGGATAACCTTGATGTGGTCGCCAACATGTTCCTGGGGCGCGAATGGAACCAGGGCATCCCGACCTCCAACGATGCGCACACTGCGCCATCGGGGCTGCGCCGGCTGCTGCGCAACCTGCTGCCGATCACCGAGATCGAAATGGAAAAGCGCGCCGTCGGCACGCTCAACGAGCTGGCGGTGACCACCCTGCGTTCGGTGCGTCTGCCGGTCGCCTCGCTCTCCGGCGGTCAGCGCCAGTCGGTCGCCATCGCCAAGGCGGTGCTGTGGAACAGCCGCGTCGTCATCCTCGACGAACCGACGGCGGCGCTTGGCGTGGCGCGGACCCGGCAGGTGCTCAACCTGGTCCGGCGTCTGGCAGAAAAACAGCTTGCTGTGGTGATTATTTCGCATAATCTGCACGATATTTTCGAAGTTGCCGATCGCATCACTGTGCTGCGCCTGGGGCACAAAGTGCGCACCTACATGCGCAGCGAGACTGATCAGCAGGAAGTCGTCCACGCCATCACGGCGGGGCAGCTCAGCACCGTACCGGGGATGGCATCATGAGCGCACCGAACGATCTCACCCAAGACAGCGCCACGCCGACCAGCGCGCTGCTCGCCAGCCAGGAACCACAAACACCTTTCGAATACGTCGGCGCAGCGCTGCGCCGCATCCGCTCCGGCGAGATCGGCGCGCTGCCGATCATCCTGGGGCTGGTGATCATCGGCATCATCTTTCAAAGCCTGAATCAGAACTTTCTGACGCCCCGCAACCTGGTCAACATCACCATTCAGATGGCGGGCTACGCGACCATCGCCTACGGTATGGTCTTCATCCTGCTGCTGGGCGAGATCGATCTGTCGGCGGGCTACGTCAGCGCCGTCGGCGGCGTGATGACGGCGATCCTGCTGCGCGACTCGCTCACCAACCCGGCGCTGAGCTGGATGGACTGGTGGAGCGTCATCCCCATCGCCCTGGCGGTCACGACGGCGATCGGGTTTTTGCACGGCACGCTGATCACCACCTTCCAGCTGCCATCGTTCATCGTCACGCTGGCGGGCTTGCTCGCCTGGAACGGCGTGGTGCTGATGATCGTCGGCGACGGCGGCACGGTCAACATTCAGAACCCGGTGGTGCGCAACCTCGCCAGCGAAGTCCTGCCGCCGATCTGGAGCTGGATCGTCATCTTCGCCTTCGTCGCCCTGCTGACGGTGATGGAATTTGGCACCGCCAGCGCCCGCCGTAAAGCCGGGCTGCGTCCGAAGCCGACGCAGATCATCCTGGCGCAGACGGTGATCATGGGCGTCGTCGGGGCGTTCCTGGCGTATCTCTTCAACATCAATCGTGCGCTCGGTCCGACTGCCCCGCCGCAGCAGGGTATGCCGGTGATCGCCGTGATCATGCTGGTCTTCCTGATCGTGTTGACCTACCTCGCCGAACGCACCCGCTTCGGGCGCTACATCTACGCGGTCGGCGGCAACAAGGAAGCGGCGCGCCGCGCCGGTATCCGCGTCGAGCGCATCCGCGTGCTCGGCTTCATGGTTTCCGGTTTCATGGCGGGCGTGGGCGGCATCGTGCTGGCGTCGCGCCTGAAGTCGGTGGCGACCGACACCGGCGGCGGCAACCTGCTGCTGTACGTCATCGCGGCGGCGGTCATCGGCGGCACGAGCCTGTTCGGCGGGCGCGGCAAGGTGTACAGCGCCATCCTGGGGGCGCTGGTCGTCTCCAG
Organism: Anaerolineae bacterium; assembly: GCA_016789005.1. Lineage (GTDB taxonomy): Bacteria > Chloroflexota > Anaerolineae > Aggregatilineales > Phototrophicaceae > Flexifilum. The sequence goes on along the minus strand of JAEURA010000036.1, from coordinate 9,789 downwards.
CGTCGAAAACGGCATGGGTCTGCTGAACGTCAGCTCCGGCGTCAAGTTCGTGGTCACCGGCTTGGTGCTGCTCGCCGCCGTCGTCATCGACGCCATCTCGCGCCGCAGTCAGCAGCGCAGCGGTCTGCGTTAGCGCTTCCCACCTTCCTTTTTGAGCCTGTCAGCATACAGAAACGGACGCCTTTCGGGGGCGTCCGTTTTGTGCCGCCTGGCGATCTCCGCCGCATGAGCACGCCAGCGATTACGCAAGCGGCTATAATGAAGTGGGAGTCGTCGCGCAGGATGCGATCGAGGCGATGAGGGCGAGAGGCGAGAACGTATGCGGGCAGGCGGGTGGGTGATCCTGGTGTTCGGGCTGTGGCTGATCATGGCGGCGTCTGCGCCGAAATCCCTGTCGGCGCAGGGGGACTCGCCGACGTTTCTGCCCGTCAGCTATGGGCAGGACATCCCAGGCACGATCAGCGCCGAAGCCTTCTTCGATCACTGGGAGATCGCTGCTCAGGCGGGCGACGTGATGCAGATCGTCATGACCGGCTCGGACGGCTTGGCGCCACTCGTCGGAGTGCTCGACCCCGCGCGGACGCTGCAAGCCGCCAGCGTCGAAGGCGCGCCCGACGGCGCCGTGTCGCTGACCTACACCGTGCCAGAGGGCGGGCGCTACATCGTGGTGGCGACGCGGGCGGGCAGCGAACTGGGCACGACGACGGGCAGCTACAGGCTGCGCATCGACAACCTGAACCCCCAACCCACGCCGACCCCGCCCGGTTTCGCGCCGCTGACGCCGGTTACCTGCGGCGAGGGAGCGACGTTCGCCGAAGCCGATCCGGCGCTGTCGATCAGCTTCGAGCGCGAGCAGTTCGACGCCGTCGCCTACTCCATCCGCATCTACGGCTTCGACGGTTTCGACCCGGTCCTGCGGCTGGAAACCGGCGAGCGCGACGCATGCATCAGCGACATCGCCGATGCGCGCGGCGACCGGATCCTCTTTCCGGACGGCGCAGCCTATACTCGTTCGCCGGACGATCTGTTCGCCACCGTCCAGCTGGTGCTGAGCGAAGCCGATTTCGCCGAGGGCGGTGTCCGTCTGACCTTTGCCAATCTGAACACGAGCGGGAGTCAGGGACGGTTCGCCGCGGTGATCGGCGGGTTTCGCATCGAACCGGCGGAAGACAGCGACCTCCTGACGCTTCAGCTTGCCGACTCGGTCGCCGAGCGCGGCGGATCGGCGCTGATCTACGCCATCGGCGCGAACAACCGGCTCGACCCGACCCTGCTGTGGGACGATCAGCGCTGCGACGATGCTGGGCGGCGCGCCTGTTCCGACGTGCCGGGAATCGCCGGCGCAGGGGTGGCGCTCAACAACGGTGTCCAACTGCTGGGCGACCGTTTCGACGCCGGCGTCCGGCTGACCACGCCCGACCTGCGCGAGGTGCAGATCGTCAGCTTCGGCGGTACGACGCGCGGCGAGTACGCGCTGGTGATCTACGGAAACTAAAGGAATAACGCGATGGACCGGATCAAGGTGGGGTTGGTGCAGCTGGCGTGGGCGGGGACGCGCGCCGCGATGATCGAGGATTACCGCCGTCTGGTCTACGAAGCGGCGGCGCGCGGCGCGGAACTGATCTGCCTGCCGGAGCTTTCGCTTTCCCCGTATTTTCCGGTGACGACCGACCCGGCAGGCTTCGACTGGGCTGAACCGCTCCCCGGCGGCGAGACCGAACGCCTCTTCAGCGAGCTGGCGCGGGCGCATCGCGTCGCCATCATCAGCAGTCTGGTCGAAAAGACCGAGGACGGGCATGTCTTCGACACGGCGATCCTGCATCAGCCGGACGGCGCGCTGGGCGGGGTGACGCGCAAGATACACATCCCGTCGGGCGCGGGCTACAACGAGACGCATTTCTTCGAGGCGGGGACGACCTACCCGGTCCATGCTGTGCGCACGTTGATGGTCGCCGCCCCCACCTGCTATGACCAGTGGTTCCCGGAACTGGCGCGCATCTATGCCCTGAACGGCGCGGAATTTCTGTTTTATCCCACCGCCATAGGCAGCGAACCGACCGCCCCGGAGGTCGATACCCAGGACGCCTGGCGGACGGTCATGCGTGGACACGCCGTCGCCAATGGGGTGTACGTCGGCGCGGCGAACCGGGTAGGAGTCGAGCAGGGGCAGACCTTCTACGGCGGCAGCTTCGTCTGTGACCCGATGGGGCGGGTGATCGCCCAGGCGGGGCGCGACACCACCGAGGTGATCACGGCGGAACTTGACCCCGATCTGTTCGCCGAGTGGCGGCGGCTGTTCCCCCTGCTCCAGCAGCGTCAGCCGGCGGTTTATGGGCGGTTAACCGAGAGGGGCGGCGCATGACTCAGCGAGCGCTGGAACTCGGCATCACCGCCGTGCAGCGCGGCAGCCTGCAGGAAGGGGCGCGGCTGATCCGCATCGCCGTCAAGGGCGAGGAGCTGACCCCGGAACTGCGCGCCGTCGCCTATCTGTGGCTGGCAGAGACCAGCCCGGACGCGGCGCACAAGCGCGCCTGCTACAACGAGGCGCTCAACGTCGATCCGCAGAACGCCGAAGCGCGCAGCCGACTCGCTGCGCTGCTCACCGCCGGGCTGCCGACGGCGAGTCCGCTCGTGGGCAGCACAGCCGCCGGCGGCGCGACGGCGACCGGGGCTTACCCGGCGGCGGCGCAGAGCTTCAACGTCGCCGATTATCTGGCGCAGATCGTCGATGGACCCAACGGAGCGGGGACGGCGGTCTTCGTCTCGCTGGAGGGTATCCTGGCGACCACCCGGCGCGTCGTCGGCGGCATGGAGCGGGTCACCGTCGAGACTTACGCCGGCGGACAGGTCTACGGCTCGGTCATCCGCTGTTTCACCGAGCTTGACCTGGCGCTGATCGCCGTGCAGAGCCGCCCCGCCGCGCTTCTGCCGGTGACTCCGCTGCCGCGCGTGCCGGATGACGCGGCGCTGACGGTCGTTTCGTATAGCGGCGAAGTCACCCGCGCTCGCCAGCGCCCGACCAAGCGCGCTATGCCGCCGCATTGGGTTCCGACCAGCATCACCCAGCTTTCCGACGCGGGCGGCGATGTGATCTTCGACGACAAGAACTATCTGGTCGGCATCATGAGCCGCAACGCCAGCCTGGCGTCGGCGGCGTATCTGTACGGCATCCACATCTCGACCCTGCGCCGGCTGACGGAAAGCACCCTCGCCGATCTGCGGGGTGAACGGCGGCGCTACTGCCCGGACTGCGGCAACGCCAGCCGGGCGGCGGGCGCGGGCTATTTCTACTGCGAACAGTGCGGCGCGCCTTCGCCGGAAGCACGGCAGACGCGCCGCTACTTCGCGCCCCAGGCAGCTGCCTACTACGAGCCGAGCGGACGGGCGCGCTGCGTCAGCTGTAACGCTGCCGTCGGCATACACAACAACCGCTGTCTGCGCTGCGGCGCGGAACAGCGCTGACGCCCGCTGATGACCTGGAGGACCGCATGAGGATAGCGATGCGATTGATCCATACGCCCGGAAAATCTCTCTCGCGCGCGCTGCACACCACCCTTTCCGCAGCCTTCATCGCCGCCGGTCTGCTGCTGGCGCTGCCGGCGTGGACGCCCGCCCAGGCGCAGGCTCCCGGCTTCGGCGTCGTCTACCAGACCACCAATCTGCGCAGCGGTCCCGGCGCGCGCTTCGAGATCGTCGTGCAGCTGGCGCAGGGCGACCGGGTCAGCCTGATCGGGCGGGATGAGCAGGGGGCGTGGCTGTGGGTGCGCACCGAGGGTGGTTTGACCGGATGGCTGCCCGTCTTCGCCCTGGAACTGGAAGGCGGCGCAGCGGCGGATGTTCTGGCGCTGGGGGTGACCGGCGCAGAAGGAATTCCCACCAGCGTGCCTGGCTCCGACGTGTTCATCGAGTCCTACGGACGAGTCAACGTGCGCAGCGGTCCCGGCATGGAGCACGAGATCGTCGCCCAGCTCGAAGTGGGAGTTCGTTCGCCGGCGACGGCGCGCAGCAGCGCCGACAGCGACTGGCTGCTGATCGTCCTCGACGAGACCACCGAGGGCTGGATCGCCTACTTCACCGTCACGGTGATCGGCGATGCCGACGCGCTGCCGATTCTGATCCCTGATGCTCAGGGCGAGGGATTGGTTCCTCCGCAGGCGCTCGCCCGCACCCTGTTCAATATCCGCCTGCACGAGCAGCCCGCGCTGGACTCTCCGGTGGTCGGCGTGATCCCGTTCGGACGGCGGGTCATGCCGCTGGCGCGCAGCGCTTCGGGCGGCTGGCTGCTGGTCGCCTACGATACGTGGGAAGGGTGGGGCGCTGCCGGTTTGTTCGACCTCGATGAAGCGGCGTTTGAGGCGCTGCCGGTCCAGGGGGAGTAGCGCCGTTTACATCTGGATCAGTCGTCCAGAAAGTGAACGGATGAAGCTAAACGAAAACGCCCCGAATGAGTTTCGGGGCGTCTTCTGTGCCGAGGGCCAGACTTGAACTGGCGACCCATGCATTTTCAGTGCATTGCTCTACCAACTGAGCTACCGCGGCATCCTGTCAGGTTGCTTAGGGTGAAGTATATCCCAAGCACCCTGAGAGTCAAGGCTGTTTTGCCTGGTTTATCGGCAGGTTAAGGGCAGCGCCGCACCCTCCATAGATATTCCAGGTCACCCCCCTATTTTCCAAAAAACGCTTCCACACCCCCCTATTCATTTCCTGACGGCTTATGCACCGCTGCCACCCCCCTATGTCTCTAAAAACAAGTCCTGACCTGCGCTGAAAAGGCACAAAAAGAGGGCGTCTGCGCCGCCCATCAGAGGTTGGGGTGGGGGATCGTGATGCCAGATAACCCAAGCCGGGATCAGGTGGCGTACTGCCGATCGGCGCGGCTTGGCTTGATCAATTCCAGCACGTGCGCCAGGCGTTTGAGGTCATGCGACAGCAGCCGCGCCAGATAGCGCCCACAGCGGACGCTGTACTCGTAGCGCTCGGCTTCAGGATATGCCCAGGAGGCATAGCGCACAGCGGCGGCGATCAGTTCGTCCGACGGCACCTCTTTGGCATTGATCACCAGCCGGAAGAAATCGCATTTTTGGGTAAATTGGTAAACCTCTTCGACCGGGCAAAGCTCGACCTGCGCCAGGCTCATGGGCGGGCGCGGCGGCAGGCTTTGGATCAGCCCGCCATCGACCCCATAGCCCACATTGACCACGCCGATCTCGACCGGGACCATGCGGTTCTCGCGCTGGTCGATCAGGGCATTATTGTCCACCATGCTCGCCATGACCAGCTCGCGCGCCAGCGGGTCATCGTCGATACGGATGGCGTAGATCAAGCCGATGGCGAACGTACCCTGCTGCTCATCGCCGATCGGCGTCTTGACGAACGCCCCGAACGTGTGCAGATCATCAAGGCGGCTGCCGCGCGTGCCGCAGTCGAAGCCGACCGTGCTGGCGCGCAGCACCCGCCCCACCAACCGCCTTTCCTGTACGTCCATCATCGGTTGCCCCATTTCTTTACCTCGTTCGTCCCGGCGTCAGCGCAGCCGGTGTTTGGTCCGCCCGCTGCGCGCCAGGTCCTTGCTTTGCAGCTTGTTGGAAAGCTCCGGCTCAAGCTGATTCCGCAGCATTTCCACGCGGATCATCTCGTCCAGGTGGCTTTTTTCGACACTGCTCACGTATGCCATCTCGTCGGCGCGGGTCAGAGCATAGGGGTAGCGCTTGCGCCCCTGAATGCCGCACTGAGTCAGCAGCAGCGCATGCACCGCATCGACCGCCGCCGGGTCGCGCGCCACCCACATCGGCAGGTCCACGCGGATGATGACCGGGCGGGTGGAATCGGCGACGTTGATGTAGAAGAAGGCGATCTCGAAATCCGGTCCCTTCTGATCCTTATACTCTTTGTTCTGCGGCGAATTCTGCGTCATGATCGCCGAACGTTCGCCCGGCTCCAGCACGTAAGCCAGCAGCATGGCGTCGGTCAGCCCTTCCAGGTCGCCGTTGTTGCGCAGCACGGCGTCGTTGATCTCGCCGGGGTGCAGGCGCAGCAGGTGCAGCAGGCTGATGATATAGGTGCTGCGCGGACGGTCGCCATAGCCGACCAGCAGCGCGCCGGCGTCGAAAAGCTGCTGAAGCGCCCCCATATAGTCGGCTTCGATCTGTCCGGCGTCGGGCACTTCCGCCGCGCCGAAGAACTTGAGCAGGGGACCATCGTGCAGGGCTAACAGAGGACGCGCTTCGGTCTGGCGCTCCCACACTTCGCGCGCCAGCCACTGCATTTCGACCAGCGAACGGCGGGCGTTGACCGTCTGGTTGGTGACGACCCGCCCGTCCTTGTCCTTGAGCGCCCCTTCGGCGTAGAACAGGTCCGGGTGGGTGAACTGGTAGGGCAGGCGCGGCGCGCCGTGAAAGTAGACGAAGACGCCGATGTTGATCAGGTAATAGAGGGCGGATTCATGCTGATCGGGGTAGACCTGCGACCCGTCGGCGGCAAGGATAGTGGCGGCGGGCGGCGGCATCGGCGGCGCGCCGACCCCGGCGATCACCTCGCTGTAAGGGCGTGGGGTAGGAGTCGCCCCGCGGTAGCCGCTCACGCTCGATTCGCGCACCAGCCGAATCCGCTCGTGGATCTCATCGAGGTCGGTGGCGGCATTAAACAGCCTCAGGGCGGTCTCCAGGCGGTTGGAGCTGCTCATCTGGACATGTCCCAGATAGCGCCCCATCGTGTGAACCTGATCGACCAGTTTGGCGAATTCCAGCGACAACGGCATACCTTACGATCATTACGCTTAACGTTTAGATTAGCACCAGTGTTCTAGCGCGTCAAGCAGGTGTTCTTAAAGGTTTGTGTGCAGTCGGTTTTTGGTGATCCTTCAGGCGGCGAAGTGAGGGAAAAAAGTTGATCAACAAACCATAAAGGTTTGCCTTGGAAACTTGCGAAACCTGTGATAATTTCAATGTCAAGAATGCTCCTTAAGGAACTAGATGCCTTGCCAGTCGTCCTTTGCGCTATAGTGAAAAAGTGAAGTGCATGGCATCGATACCGCTGTACAACCCCATCCAGGTCTCCCGGTTGGTTTCAGAGACGCGCGAGATTCTCTTCGCGGGCGATCACGTTCGGCTGTCCGGTCAGCTCGATCTGCCGACCACGCCCGCCCCGCGCGACGGCTATCCGCTGCTGTTCATCCTGCCGCACGCTTCCAGCATCTCGCGCGATGATTTCGACGAATACGCCGCAACCGCCCTGCGCACAGGGTTTGCCGTCTTCCGTTGGGATAAGCGGGGGACGGGGCGCAGCGGTTCGGGGGGGCGCGGGTCTTCGACCCAGGATGCCATCAACGCTTACGAGACCGCCCTGCTGCACGAGGAGATCAACCGGCGGCAGGCGATCATCCTGGCGGTCGGCGCGGGGACCGGCATGCTTGGCAATGCTTACGGCTTGTTCGCCCGCCTTCAGCGCCCGGCGGGTGCGCTGCTCATCGCCAATCAGCTTTCGCCGGAAGAAATCCTCGCCATCGACACCGAAATTCACATCCTGATGAGCCAGGAAGACTGGAACGCCCCGGAAGTCTATGGCAGCGCTGCCGCCATCGCTCACCGCCAGACCTATTCTTACGGCGCGGGCTTCACCCTGGTCTCGGATTGCAGCCGCTTCCTGATGACCGAATATGCCGACGGCACGTCGCTGCTGCACGAAGACGCACGCCGGGTGATCGCCGCATGGCTGCGCCGCTGAACCCGCCGAATGCTCCCTTCTCCGTCGATCTGACGGATCACGCTGCTCTGGTGACCGGCGCTGGTGACGGCGTCGGCAGGGCGGTCGCGCTGGCGCTGGCGGCGGCGGGTGCGGCGGTCGTGGTCAACGATCTGAACCCGGATCGCGCCGACACGGTGGCGGAGCTGATCACCACGCGCGGCGGTCGGGCGCTGGCGTGGCACGCCGATGTCGCCAACCGCTTCCAGGTCGGGTCGATGATCGAAGCGGCGCGCGACGCCTTCGGGCGCATCGACCTGCTGATCAATGCCGCCGGGGTTTTGAAGCGCGGCGTGATGGGCGATCTGGATGAATGGGACTGGCGTCGCGTGCTGGATGTCAACCTGACGGGGGTGTTCTTCTGCACCCAGCTGCTCAGCCGGGTGATGGCGGAAGAAGGCGGCGGGGTGATCATCAACATCGGTTCCATCGCCGGGCACGGCATGACCCTGCCGGACAGCATCAGCTATGTCAGCAGCAAATCCGGGCTGATCGGGCTGACCCAGCAGAGCGCCCGCGAACTTGCGCCGCGCGGCATTCGGGTCAATGCGGTGTGTCCTGGAAACCTTGAAGAGGATGCGGTGAGCAGCCCGTCAGCGCCGCCACTCGGTCGCCCCGGCACTGCCGACGAGATCGCCGGCGTGGTGCTGTTCCTCTGCTCCGACGCCGCCCGCTTCATCACCGGTCAGGCGCTCAACGTCGATGGCGGCGCGGTGATGGGCTAAAACGGAATCTCGCATCAAGTGATGGTTTTAGACATGCTGGCGGATGAGACGGTAACGCCGAACGGCGTGAATGCTGAGGTCATCCGGTTCTTCCCGATCGCTGAACTCCACGATGCCGATGCTGTCATCCGCCAGCCGGAAGAAGACGGCAAGGATAACCTGCTCGTAACGTCCTTCTTCTCGCGAATCGTGCGTCGTCAAAATTCATCTACTCCGGTTTGCGAAGGATCAACACATTTTCTTCAATGTGGCGCTGCGTGGCGCTCGCAAAACGGTTGCGCCACGTCTCGACCCCTTCTACTTTGAAGCCTGCTTTGAGGGCAACATCGGCGAGCAGCTGCGCTGTCGCAATATGCACGCGAAAGAAAGACTGCTGATCACCCACCACATAAGCGCAGCGAGCGCCAGGGCGCAGGTGCGGCATCAGGCTGGCGAAGTGTCGATACATACCGCCGAAGTAAAGCGTTGTCACCCGGTGGTAGAGCCGTTCGAACCCGGAAGTCTTCCCAAGCTCAATACGTTTCGCTTCGATTTCCCGCGCCACAGCCTGAACAGAGGTGATGTCCGCAACATATCGGTCATCATCATCTTTGACGAAGACGTTGCGCGTATTACTGCGCAGCAGCCCTTCCTTCAACTGCCGAAGATCTGATTTTGACTTGAGATAGCCAAGCAGCACCGTCTCCAGGCGCGTAGTACGGGTGTAGTCTTTTTCGTTCGGATAGGGCGGCGAGGTGATGACGATCCCGATCTGCTCTTGTTGATAGAGCGACGACAGCAGCCTCGCATCATCCAGAGCGACCTGGCAAGGTGGAAATGGCGTCGGCTGGGAACGCTGTATTTCCTCAAGGTCGTTCTTCATGCGAACGACTGTGGAATAGAAACTGTACAGGACATCGACGTCGGTTTTCGCCTTCGTAGCGTAGACTTCTGGTCCAAATGCCACATTTCCCGCTTCCGACACCGTCGTGGTTGCCAGCGCCAGCAGGAGGAAATCGCGCACAAAAGCCGGCATCCAAACGGAGTCTATGGCATGGCGCACCGCCAGGACGCGAAGCAAAGGCGTCTCGCTGATGAAACCGGTGGGAATGATGGCGCGGGCATCTTCATTGAGCAGTTGATCTGGCGCGAACGGCGGCAGATCGAAAGCAGCGGCGCTCCGCGATAGGTTCAGCGCTAGCGATTCGCTTTCGAACAGCGCGCGTTGAACAGTTTGCTGCCTCAGCGGCGTCAGCCCGTGACTGCGCATCGCCTCGGCGGCATCCTGCAAGACGCGCTGCAAAGTTTGCTCAACAATATCCAGATCGATCTGCCAGTTCAGCTT
>JAEURA010000034.1 GCA_016789005.1 Anaerolineae bacterium | reverse complement strand
CTGGCTCGGCAGCGGGCAGATTCTCACCTATACCTTTCAGGACGGGTCGCGCGAAATTGCCGACATCTGGTTTGAGGATGTGAAAAGCGAGATCGCCTCCTGGAACGCCGAACGGCGCTGGCTGATGCTGATCGACATCCGTATGGGCGGCAGGATCATCAGTTCGGCGGCATTCATGCGCGGTCGACAGCTCAGCCATCTGCGTCCCGAACTCCCCGGCAAGACGGCAATTGTCGTCGCGTCGTCGGTCGCCGCGCACCTGACCAACGGCATCCTGCGCAGCCTTTCGACCGAAACCCGGCGGCAGCGCCGCGTCTTCGACAACCAGGAGCGCGCCGTCGAATGGCTCCTGGACACAAAGCGCTGACCGAAAGCGACGCCGCGCCATGAACCGACGCCTCCTCCTCTTCTTCGCCAGCGTCCTGGTCAGCGGCGTCTTCCTGTGGCTGGCGCTGCGCGATGTGCCGCTTGACGAAGTCATCGCCAGCATCGGGCAGGCAGACCCGGCATGGACGCTCTTCGCCGTGCTGACCGTCATCCTCGGCATGTGGGCGCGGGCGCTGCGCTGGAGCTGGGGGCTGCTCGACCACCGCCTGCCGCCGGTGAAAGCCTCGCACATCCTCAACATCGGCATGCTCCTGAATCAGCTTCCCCTGCGGGCGGGCGAGGTGGCGCGCGGCGTGCTGGCAGCGCGTCAGGGAGTGCCGTTCGTCACAGCCGCCACCAGCATCATCGTCGAACGGCTGATCGATGTGGTGGTCTGCGTCCTGATGCTGGCGGCCGCCGTCGCCCGCGTCCCCGACGCGCCGCCGATCATCGCGCAGGTTTCCGGGGCGTTCGGCGCGGCGGCGGTCGCCGCGTTCGTCGTGCTGGTCGGGTTGGCGCGCTACCCTAAGGTCGCCCACCGCCTGCTGAGCTGGTTCGAACCCCGTCTGCCCTTCGCCCACCGTCTACATCTGACCCGCCGCGTCGACGAGGTCCTGGACGGCTTGCGCCCCCTTTCACAGCCGCGCCGCGCCATCATCTCGCTGTTCTGGACGGCGGTCGGCTGGGGGATCTCACTGGTGACGTTCTACGCGCTGGAACGGGCAGTTGGCGTAGACGATGCCGATCTGTTCACCGGGGCGCTGCTGGCGGTGGCGCTGGCGTCGTTCAGCATCGCCATCCCGGTCAGCGTCGCCTCCATTGGACCGTTTCAAGGGGCGGTGCGCGTCGCCGGAGAGACCATCGGGATGTCGGCGCTGCATTCGACGACGCTCGGCTTTCTGTTTCACGGCGTCTCTATCGTCGCCTATGCCATTCTGGGCGTCATCGGCTTGATCAGCATCGGAGTCTCACTCCGCGAATTCACCGGCGCGCCGCGCGCCGCCTCGCCAAAGGAATCCTGAACCATGCCCTTCATCGACATCGCCACCGGCGCGCATCTGCACTACGAAGACGAGGGCGCTGCTTCCGCCCCGCCGCTGATCGCCCTGCATGGACGTTTTGGCACGGCGCGCGTCGATCTGTCCGCGCTCATCGACTGGCTCTCGGCGTCCTACCGCGTCCTGGGTCCTTCGCTGCGCGGCTATGGGCAGTCCACCCCGAAACCGCGCGATTACCCACTCGACTTCTACCACCGCGACGCCCGCGACGTGCTGGCGTTCATGGATGCGCTGGGCATTCAGCGCGCCCACCTGATCGGCTACAGCGACGGCGGTGAGACGGCACTGGTGGCGGCGGGCTTAGCGCCGGAACGCTTCGCCTCGGTGGCAGTGTGGGGCGCGGTCGGTTATTTCGGTCCCGGCATGCGTCCCTGGGTGCAGCGCAACTATCCCGCCGACTGGATGGACGAGGCGACCAAGACGCTCAACGGCATCGAGGATCCAAATCCCATCGTCTTGCAGTGGGTGCAGGCGCTCAAGTTCATGATCGACAAAGGCGGGGATGTCAGCCTGAGCCTTGCGCCGAAGATCAGCTGCCCCGTGCTGCTCATGCTCGGCGTCGAAGATCGGCTCAACCCGGCGGCGTACGGTCAGCGCTTCGTGGATGCCGCGCCGCGTGGGCGTCTGGTCCTGTTCCAGACCGGACACGGCTGCCATGACGAAGCGCCGGATCAATTCAGACAGGTGTTGGGCGACTTCCTGCGCACTGCCGGCTGAGGGCTTCTGGTTGCTCCAGGGCGAGAACCGGTCAGGCGTCGCCCAGCCGCCGAAGCGCTGCCACCAGGTCCGGCGGCGCTTTATGGCGCGCCAGCGGGTTCAGCCACACAGCCCGTCCTTCTGGCGCGCGCAGCACGATTCCGCTCAACTTCTGGTACTGGCGCAGAAAATCTGCCGCGTTCTCGAAGCCGCGCCGAGTGAAATAGTCCTCGACCTTGCGTTCCGCCAGCAGCCGCAGCGCCCCGGCTGCCTGCGTCAGTTCCGCTTCTGAAAGGTCGTGATCGGCGGTCAGCCACAGCAGATTCACCAGGCTCGGCGGCATCTGCCCGACCTTGTCGCACAGCACCGCCATCAGCTTTCCGGCGCGATCATGGGCATCATCGTCCAGTTCAATGCTGCGCACGCGCCTTACCTCGACGTTGAAGCGTGTATGAGTCTTGAATACGACGGTGAAATCAGGTCCGCGCTGCCTTGAGGCGGCATAGGCTTCGTATTCCAGCGTGAACCGTTCCTCACGCAGCAGCAGTGCGGCGGCTTCCAGCTCGGCGCGCACATCCCTGAGTCCGGCATCGTCACGGGTGTTCTTCAGTTTGGTGCGAATCTTGCTGCGATAAAGTGTCGCAAACGCTCTGAATCGCCGCGATTCGCGCAGCCAACCTGCGAACTCCGGGACCAGGGGCAGCTTTCTGTCGTCAAAAATCGCATCGAGCAGATCGTCAATAGCGCTCATCGTTCATCACGGACGAGGATCCTGGTCACCTCTGCGCGCTTCCCCATTCCTCATGACTCGCCCCTCGACCTTCCGCTGGAAACCCAAACGCCCCGGGGGGAGGGGCGTTTGGTTTCGGGGAAGCCTGGTCTGATTTGATGTGGGGGAGATCGCCTCAGACACAACCCACAGTATATCACGGTATGAAAAGCGTAAACCAACCGGCTGTGCAACGATTGCCCTACGCCCCGTCCAGGTCGCATTGAGCCGGAACACGACGCCGGACGCCCCGGTTGGCACGAGACGGCAAATTGCGTCACAATGAAGCGCAAAGAATTGCCACAGGAGTGAACGCCATGCGTATGCCCCGTCCCTTTTTGCTAACCCTTCTGATCGCGCTCTGCCTGGCGCTGGCGTCTGCCGCCCTCGCCCAGTATGACCCGAACGCCGAGCTGCCCCGCCCCGTCAACGACATCGACGAGGTGAAGGCGCTGCCTGGATACCTGATCGTCAACACCGACAACCTTTTCCTGCGCAGCGGCGATTCTGCGCGCAATACGCCGGTCGCCATCCTCGACGGCGGAACCTACCTGATCGTGCTCGGCTCCAACGGGCGTGAGGGCGGTCTCGCCTGGTGGTACGTCGAGGTCGGCGGCTATGAGGGATGGGTCAAGGACGAGTTCGTGATCGTGCGCGGCGATCTGCGCGGCACGCCCATCGTCGATTCGGATGGGACACTGCTCTCGCCGGCGCTGTATGTCGGCTATGCCGCTCCGCTCTACGACGAGCTCACCCGTGAGGGCGCGGTGGTCTGCGACATCACCGGCGACCGTTTCTACCTGGTGCTGGCGCTGAACCAGTCTGACGCCACCTGGATCAAGGTGCGGGCGACCTGCGCCGGGCGCGCCGTTGAAGGCTGGGTGTGGGCGGAGCGCGGTCTGCTGCGCAACCCCGCCGGCGTCGAAATTCCGGTCGAGGGCTGATTTGCCCGAACTGATCGAACTCACCATCGAAGACATCGCCGCCGGGGGGCGGGGGCTGGCATTCTACAAGGGAAAGCCGGTCTTCGTCCCCTTCACCATCCCCGGCGAGCGGGTGCGGGCGCGTTTGATCTCGACCGGCGACCGGGGCGCAGTCGCCGAGGGCGTCGCGCTGCTCGAAGCGTCGGCGGATCGCGTCTATCCCGTCTGCGGACACTTCGGACCGCGCCGCTGCGGGCGCTGTCAGTGGCAGCACATCGCCTATGAGGCGCAGCGGGCGCTCAAGCACGACATCCTCGCCGACCAGCTTTCGCGCCTCGGCGGGCTGACCGACGCGGAGATCGGGCGCGCCCTGCTCCTGCCCCTGCCCGCACCCGAAGCGTGGGGCTACAACCATCACATCACCTACACCGTCACCGACGACCTGCGCCTCGGTCTACCGTCCAGCGACGAGGGGCGGATCGTGCCGGTGAGCGAATGTCCGGTCACGCATCCCGATCTGCTGGCGCTGAGCGAGCAACTCGATCTCGATCTGACCGGCATCAAGCGGGTGCGGCTGGAGATAGGCGGCGATGGCGCGTGCATGATCATCCTCTGGCTGAAGACCGAAGGGGACGCGCCGGAACTGGAAGCCGATTTCCCCGCCAGCGTCAACATCATCCTGCCGGACAACGAGCCAATGAACCTGATCGGCGATTCGCACACCCGCTACCGGGTCGGGGATCGCTGGTTCCGCGCCACCGCCGGGAGCGCCTTCCGCCCCAACGTCCTGGGCGTCGATGTGCTGGCGCGGACGGTGGGAACCCTGCTCGCCATCCGACCGGACGAGGCGGTGCTCGACCTCTACGCGGGAGTCGGGGTGTTCGGGGCGTTCGCTGCCGAGACCGCCGCCTACGTCACCCTGGTCGAAAGCTACCCGCCAGCCGCCACCGACGCCGACGAGAACCTCGCCGAATTCGACCATGTCGAGGTGATCGAGGGCATCGTCGAGGCAGTGCTGCCAGAGCTTGAGGAGCGCTATGACGCCGTCGTCGTCGATCCGCCGTCGTCTGGGCTGAGCGACGAGGTCGTCCGACTCCTGGTGGAACGCGCGCCGGGGAGGATCGTCTACGTCAGCAGCGATCCGGCGTCGCTGGCACGCGACGCCAAGCGCCTGAAGCGGGCGGGCTATTCTCTGAGCGCCGCGCAGCCCGTCGATCTTGCCCCGCAGACCGCCTATGTCGATACCGTCGCCCGCTTCGAACGAAGACGGGATTAGGTCGTGCCTGCGAATGTCGTCCTTCACCCGCTGACCGCCGCCCACCAGGACTTTGTGTGGACGGCGCTCTACCATGCTATCTATGTCGCGCCCGGCGATCCGCCGCTGCCGCCGGAGATCGTCCACCTGCCGGACATCGCGCCGTATGCCGCCGATTTCGGGCGGGCGGGCGACCTGGGGGTGATCGCCACCGCCGGCGACCAGCCGATCGGCGCTGCCTGGGCGCGGCGGATGCACGGCTACGGCTATGTCGATGACGACACGCCGGAACTGAGCATCGCGCTGCTGCCCGGCTGGCGCGGCGCGGGGATCGGCTCGCTGCTGCTGGAACGCCTGCTGGGCGAACTCAGCGGCGACGCCGCGCAGGTCAGCCTGAGCGTGGTCTGGGAAAACCCGGCGCGCCGGCTTTATGAGCGCCTCGGCTTTGTGACGGTCGCGCTGGAAGGCGGCTCGGCGACGATGGTCAAGCGGCTGCGCTAGAGAGTGTTTGAAATTGGCCCTTGGTAGGGGCGCGTCGCGACGCGCCCGCCGTAACCGTGACAATCTTTCAGGCAGCGCGGGCGGCTCGCGATCCGCCCCTACGAGAGCGTTGATGAATTATCAAATACGCTCTCCTGAAAATGAGTTAAGCGGCGGAGAGTTGGACCTGAAAACCTAAGCCCTCCAAACGCTCTAGCCAGACTCGCAGTGCTCCCGTATTACCGGTCTCTCACAGTGGATACACCCTTCAGTCTACTCATTTTCATTCTCTGTGGTGTATCGTTTTTCATGTAAAGCTCTAGGGGCTGTTATGAACTTCTGCGGCAACCTCACCCCAAGGCGAGTTCGAGTGTGGGTTCAGGCGTGGGCGGTTCGAGCGTCCAGTTATGAACTTCTGCGGCAACCTCACCCCAAGGCGAGCCTTGCTCGCACCCCCTCTCCCACGCGCGCGGGGCGAAGGGACCGGACTCCCCCTTCTCCCACAAACACGGGGAGAAGGGGGCTGGGGGGTTGAGGGAAGAAAAGTTCATAACAGGTTCTAGCCAGGTCTCGCATCTTCTCAACGGTCGAGCGGGCGGCTCGCCCCTACGGCGTGTTGGCTGTAGGGGAGACCCGGCGGGTCTCCCGCTGGTAGGTTTCTTTCGAGATTCTACTTCAGCGCAGGGGGAGCCGCCCGCTTCGCATCATCCATTGCGCTCACCCGTGGATGATGCTCCCCGCCCAGGATCGGACTACAATAGAGGTAGGAGGGGCATCGATAACAGGGCGGCTGCACGAGGATGATCCTTAACGCTGTCCAAAACCTGCCCCGCCAGACGACTTCGTTCGTCGGCAGGCGGGGAGAACTCGCGGAGATCGCCGCGCTGCTGATGAAACCGGACTGCCGGCTGGTGACGCTGGTCGGTCCCGGCGGCATCGGCAAGACCCGTCTGGCGGTCGAGATCGCCAGTGCGGTCGGTGAATCCTTCCCCGATGGCGTCCGCTTCGCGCCGCTGCAGCCGCTGCGTTCGTCCGATCAACTGCTGCCCGCCCTCATCAACGCGCTCGCTGTCACCGTCCACAGCACCAAGGCAGCCGCGCACCGACAGCTGCTCGACTACTTGAGCGAACGCCATATGCTGCTGCTGCTCGACAACTTCGAACATCTGCTGGACGGCGCAGGGCTGATTTCCGACATCCTGGCGGGGACCTCCTCCGTAAAATTCCTGGTCACCACCCGCGAGGGGCTTAACCTGCGCGAGGAATGGCTCTGGGAGGTGCGCGGGCTGTCGTATCCGCAGCCAGATGAGGCGATCACGCCGGAGACGCACAGCGCCGTTCAGCTTTTCGTCGAACGCGCCCGGCAGGTCCACCCCGGCTTCACACCCGATGACGGCGCGGCGGAAGCCGTCGTCCACATCTGCCGGCTGGTCGAAGGGATGCCCCTGGCGCTGGAACTCGCCGCCTCCTGGCTCAAAACCCTGCCGTGTGAGGCGATAGCGGCGGAGCTTCAGCAGAATCTCGGCTTCCTCGCCAGCCGGTCGCGCAACTTCCCAGAGCGTCACCGCAGCATTCGCGCCGTCTTCGATCACTCCTGGCGGCTGTTGAATGAAGCGGAGCGCGACGGCTTCCGGAAGCTGGCAGTCTTTCACGGCGGGTTCACCCGCGAAGCCGCCGATCAGGTGGTCGGCATGCCCCTGGCGACCTTAGCCGCGCTGGTGGATAAGTCGCTGGTGCATCAGGACGACGGCGGGCGCTACTTCGTCCACGAGCTGCTGCGCCAGTACGCCGCAGAACAGCTTGCCGCCGCTGATCAGGAAGAAGCGCTTCAGGATGCCCATGCCGCCTGGTTCGCCGACTTCGTGGCGCGCTGCGAGCCGGCGCTGCAGGATTCGCGGCAGTTGAGTGCGCTGAACGCCATCGAAGCCGATTTCGACAACGTGGGGGCGGCGTGGAATCACGCGCTTGCCCGCCGTGACGCCCACCAAATCGATCAGATGGTCCAGGGGATGCGCCTATACTGCCAGATGCGTGGTCGCTACCTGGAAAACGCCGCACTTTTCGAGGCGGCAGCTGCGGCATTTGCGCCCTCAGGGGGTGAAGCGCCGCAGCGCATCTGGGGGCGCATCCTGACCCATTCGGCAAGGGATGACGAGGAAGCTATCGAGATGGGGCTGGCAATCACTCGGTCTCACGGCTGCGAGCCGGACATCGCCTACGGACTGATGAAGCGCGGCGTTCATCGCTGCAACCGGCGCGACTTCGCGCACGCCTTCAGCGATCTGCACGAAGCGCTGGTTGTGTGTCGCCGTCTGGACGACCCCTTTGGCGTGGCGACCGCCCTTGGCAACCTGGTCTATGCCAGGCTGACGACGAACGACTGGGAGGCGGCGGTGAGCGACGTAGAGCAGGGACTGCGCCTCTCCACCGAAATCGACAATCCCTGGTACAGGCATCGCTTCACCTACTTCAAGGGCTGGATCGCCTGTTACGACGGTGAATACGACCGCGCCGAGCAGTTCCTTCGGCAGGCAGCGGAGATCGCTGACACGATGGGCTTCCGCATGTTCGCCGGCGACGACCGCGGGGCGCTGGCGCTGCTGGCATTTCTGCGGGGCGATCTTGAGCAGGCGCGGGCGTACATCAGCGATAATCTGGCGACGGTCAGGCGCATCCACGCGCGGGGGGAACAGGGGTTTGCTACCCTCATCCTGGCGCACATCGTCTGCCTCGAAGACGATTATCCGCGCGCTCGGCAGCTCGCCGAACAGGCGCTTGCCCTGGTCGGGGTGCACCCGGCACGAGAATGCCTCGCCGCCCGCGCGCTGGCGATGGCGTTCTGTGGTCTGGGCGAATTCTCGCAGGCGCGCCGGCAGATCAGTCTGGTATTCACCCAGGAGACCCGTCCCGGCATGCGTCTGCTGATTCTGCCGTTGTGCGCGCTCGTCCTGGAGGATGAAGGCGATCTCGAAGGCGCTGCCGAACTGCTCGCCCTATCTTTCACGCACCCCGCCAGCGCCACCGGCTGGCTGGACCGCTGGACCTTGATCCAGCGACTGCGCCGCCATCTCGAAGAACATCTCGGCGCGGCAGCCTTCGCCACCGCCTGGGAGCGCGGCGCAGCGAGCGACCTGGATGAGATGGTCGCGGCATGGCTGGCGGAAGCCGATACGCAGACCCGTCAGCCCTTGATCGAACCGCTCACCGAGCGCGAACTGGAAGTCCTGAAACTCATCGCCGAGGGCGCGTCCAACCGCGAGATCGCCGAGACGCTGGTCGTCGTCGAAGGCACGGTCAAGACTCACGTCTACAACCTCTGCCAGAAGCTCGGCGCGCGCAGCCGCAGCCAGGCGGTCGCGCGGGCGCGGGCGCTGCGCATCCTCTGAACGCCGCCAGTCGGCAAATGGGCACAGGCAGCCTGAACGCCGCTGAAGGAAATCTCTAACTTTCGTTAGATGACGGTGACGCCGGCAGGTCCTATCCTGAGAGTAGTGTTGCAGCCTTCCATCTCAGGAGGAAGATGATGGTCCATCACGGTGAACACAGAAGCTCTGCGGTTACTTCAGCAGTCGTGGTTGGGGTCGTCGCCGTCGCAGCAGTGATCCTCTCGGTCCTGCTCCTTCGTGCGGTAGCGAATCTGGGCGGTGCGCTGAACACCGACGCCGACATTGAACGTCTGGCGAATTCTAGCGCGCTGCCTCCGGAAGTGGAAGCGGCGGTCAGCCCGGTCAGCGAGTCGAGCCTGCCCGCCTGGGTCATCGACCGTCAGCAGTATGAGCCGAACTACGTCCATCCGTCGCTGGCGGAGCCGCTTTTCCGCCCGCTCAGCGCGTCCAGCCTGCCCGCCTGGGTCATCGACCGCCAGCAGTACGAGCCGAATTACGTCCATCCGTCGCTGGCGGAACCGCTTTTCCGCCCGATCAGCGCGTCCAGCCTGCCCGCCTGGGTCATCGACCGTCAGCAGTACGAGCCGAACTACGTCCATCCGTCGCTGGCGCAACCGCTGGTCCGCCCGGTCAGCGAGTCCAGCCTGCCCACCTGGGTCATCGACCGTCAGCAGTACGAACCGAACTACGTCCATCCGTCGGTCACGACGACCACCATCAGCCGGGTCGTGGAGTCGCCAGTGCCGACCTGGGCGGCTGACCGCTGGCAGTATCAGCCAAACTATGTGCCGAATCGAGGATAGACCAGACCTGACAGGATGGCGCGGAAGCCGTACGAAAGCATCCGCGCCATCCTCGTTTTACCCCAGCGCGCTCATCCCACCTTGACAAGACACTGCCCCGGTCCCTGCGGGCAGCTTCGATTCAACGCCTCGTTGAACTGCACATCGAACGGTCCAGCCATCCAGAAGATGCGGTCGCCACCGACCTGAATGGCGCTGCGCACGAAGGCGCAGCCCGTCGTTTGCGGGATGTTCGTCCCGGCGCGATACAGGACGAGACATTGATTCTGTGGGAAGGCGTCCGCCGGGAAGGTCGCAATCGCCAGCCAGCGCGCCGTAGTGATGTTGCCCACACCGTTGATCAGCCGCAGCCCGGTCAGGTTGGGGCGGCGTGTGCTGACCGCCCGGATGACCAGGCTGTTCCGGTCATAGGTGATGATCAGATCGGGATCGGGCATATCCGTCGGCGCGACGGTCGGCGGGAGCGTTGGCGTGAACGTCGGCGTGCGCGACGGCGTGAGGGTTGCCGTCGGGATCGGCGTGTTGGTCGCCGTCTGACCGGGGCGCGTCGGCGGAAGGGTCGCCGTCGGAACGACAGCGGCGAGCGTCCGCGTCGGGCTGGGAATGACGGCGGGTGGGGCGGTCGGCTGCACAACACCTGCCGTCAGCACGGCGACATCGCGCTGTAGATCGACGCTGGTGATCGCCTGGACATCGCCCATCGTGTACAGGACGAGCAGCCGCTGCGTCGCTGTGGCGGGGATCGGCAGGGTGAGGCTCCAGGGCAGCGTCCGGGTGATCGGCTGTCCGCTTTCGTTGAAAAGGCGGATCTGCGGTTCGACGCCGCGCGCGCTGCTGTAGCGCGAATTCTCGCGGCTGAGGTAGAGCGTCGTGCGTCCGGCATCGACCAGCACCGGCAGGATGCCGGGGCGCGCCCCGAAGACGACGATGAACAACATATCATCGCCGGTCGATGGAATGGCTGCCACGCCGACCTCGCGGTACGTGGCGCTCAGCGCGGCGCGCCGGTGGACGTCCGAATTGCGCCAGTAGTTGATGGCGAAGCGCACGCTGCCCACCGCCGCGTTCTCGCTGATCTCGATCTGCGCCGATGTCCCATAGGTCTGCCAGCCGTACTGGCTGTAAGCGCGCTGCTGGGGGTCAAGCCCGCCGGCGTCGACATGAAAATTGTCGATCCTGCGCCCCGCCGCCATCAGCCCGCGTATGTACGCCGCCTGTCCAATCGCCATACGTTCCAGGATCGGGTTGGAACGCAGCGGAATCTGGTTTTCGCTCACCCGCCAGGCATTCAGCGCCGCCAGCAGGTCCGCTGCCTCCCGAAGATCGTTCTGGCTGGCGAAATCCTGCGCACCAACCGGCGCGAGAATCATGAACAGAAGAGACATAAACAACACAACGCTGGAGCGGCGCAGCAGCAAGGCGGTCATCATCTTTTGCCAGAGACTATGAGATATTGGATTCGATTATATGCTTTTTCACGATTCTGGCGCGCCAGCCCCATCAAGTGATATTTTCAATCCTGTAAACTACCCTTACCGGCTGTCTCAACTTGTTTTCTGATTTGGCAGAAACGGCAGCGATGCGTCACAATATAATGCACATTCTGTAGGATTGCATATACGCTATTGAAATGAATATCCTTCGATCAATCGACCGTCTGTTTTCTGCAAATCTGCCGGTCACGGTGCATATGCGCATCGTGCCGGAGCGAGTGCGGGTGCGGGTGATGCGCGGTGATCAGATGCTCAGCGCACCTGCTCTGCTCAAATTACGCTCCGTACCTGCACCGCTCATGAGCTTCGCTCAGACTCACCCCCATCTCGACGATGATGGAATCCTGGTCACGCTGCCCATTGCTTTGCGCCTGCTGAAAGCCTTGCGCGCGCAGCAGAGCGATCAGGTTAATGTCGACGCAGCCGCCTTGAATGCCCTGCGCCATGTGCAGCCGCCTGCCGATTTCAGGGTTCACTGGCGTAGAAATGCAGCAGACGGACTAGATCGCACGTTGATTGGTGCAGATGGCTATTTAGGCGATGGGTGGTTCTATCGACAGAATGGTGCGTGGCGTCCTGCGATGGCTATCACCCCGGCAGCGGTCATCTGGCTGGATCAGGTTTCTATTCCCAATCAAAAAATACCTGCATTTCTGCACGATGGACTCCCGCTGTTCAGCAGCGTTGATTTCCGATGCGATGCGGCTTTACCCAAGCTGAAGACGGTAACATTCGCGGCGGATACACCTGCATCTATTGAGCGCAAGGGTGATATACCAATCCCACCGCGCCCAACCCCCATTCAACCAATTCAACCAAATCCAGTTATTACCCCGCCTACGCCGAGATATGACAATTCTCACGCGGAAAAACTGTTCGTCACTGCTGCCCAAAAATGGGTGGAGCGTGAAGGCGCACCCTGCAAGCCAGTCGCAGCAACATATGAATTTTTCAGTCACGATTACATGCAGGTAGCACAGCAACGCTGGTATCTTTACTGGCGTACCGAGGTGCGGCGAGGGAATTATCTGCCTACCGACAAACCATACTTGTTCCTGTATGTTCTAGAAGTGTTAAACAGAGTGGGCTTTACAACCCCAGCAGCAGCTTTTGAACAATTGGAAGCGCTGTGGTGGCATTACCGCGATCAGCATTATCTCGATGGCGTGCTGCTCAACTGGTGTGCCGATTTTTTGACGTTACATAAATTAACGAAAAAACCGTTGACATGGTATGGGGATGCACTGGAACGCGGCGCAGTTCCGATGGAGAAGGAACTGGCAATCGAAGGCTGGTTTGCATCAGGTCGTCCGATCAATACCATGCCAATGGCTTTGATCCGTCTTATCAGCGACCACAATCCGCTCAAGAGCAAATTTTACGAGCAGGTTGGTATCAACGTTATCATGGAATCTGCACTTGGATCAGCCTTCGAGGCGATTGACTCCTATTTGCGATTGCAGACCGGACACGGGTTAGTTGATACCTATCGCCCATCTGGTGAACAGGTGGTGCAGCGCTGGCCGTTCGGTTCTGCACTGGTTGCTGGTCGCAAAAGAGAGGTTGTGATCGGCACAGTTGCCCCCTGGCTGACTGCCAGTGAGTTTCGCGATGCAGTGACAGGGATCGTCAAATACACGGAAAATCGCCTGCGCCGTATTCACGGCTTCAAATCCTCACTGCGTGATGTCGCAATTGATCCGGCGTGGGCTGCCGTGCTGGATACATTGTTTCCCGTGCCAGTTGAAGACTCCAAACCCGGCAAACGAGTAAAGGCTGTATCTCCTGAGTCACCCCTTGCTGGCGAAGAATATGCCCCCTGGACGATAGACGATGCAGCAGTCGCATCGCTCACTGAACAGACAGCGCGCACACAACGGATTTTACTTGAGGGACTGTCTGAGGATGATAACGAACCGCCAGCCGTTATCAGCTTGACCGATTCAACAAACGCCACTCTACCGGAACCATCCAATTCCACTCTGCAAGACATGGGCGATCTGCTTCCGGAATGGGCGGCACTCGCCGGGCTGATGCAATCCATACACTGGCGTGCGCTCAATGTCATTCTGTCTGGCGAAGACGTAGGCAAGCGTCTGGAGGGTGTGGCACGCACTGCATATACCACCCCCGCACTGCTTATCGACGCGATCAACAATTTCGCGTTTGAGGCGATCGGCGATCTGGTCATTGACACGAGCGCTGTGCCAACAGTTGAAGACGAAGACCTGGATATGATGACTGCGCTCAATGCGTGGGCAGAGGCACACAATCAATAATTCGCGCGCCCAATGGAGAAGCCAAAGATGCAGTTACCCAAAATTCCGAAGCGAATGTCCGCCGCTGTGCTGCAATCGCTCAGCGCAGGTGTGGTGCCGCGCGCTGGGCTGGAATACATTGCCGTCGGGCGTGCAGCCGAAATCGAAGCTCTGCTGCACGATATCAGCAGCATCGTTGCGGATGGCGGGGCAAGTTTTCGCATGATCCTTGGTCGTTATGGGTCTGGGAAAAGCTTCCTGTGCCAGCTCATCCGCAACTATGCTTTGCAGCGTAACTTCGTGGTTATGGATGCGGATCTCAGCCCACAGCACCGCTTAACCGGAACCCAGGGGCAGGGACTCAATCTGTACCGCGCGCTGCTCACCAATGCCGCCACCAAGACACAACCGGATGGCGGAGCATTTCGGACGTTGCTGGAGCGTTGGATTAGCGATGTACAGAACCAAGTAATGCAGTCCGAAGCGATGGCCCCGGACGCGCCCCAATTTGGTACGGCGGTCGAAAAACATATTCGTGCAACCGTCGATGCGATGGAAGGCATGGTACATGGTTTCGATTTTGCTACCGTGATCGTGACTTACTGGCGTGGACATCACAGTGGCGACGATGCCCGCAAAGACGCAGCGCTGCGCTGGTTACGTGGCGAATACAACACGAAAACTGAGGCGCGCGAAGCGCTTGGCGTGCGCGTGATAGTCGATGACGATTCGTGGTATGACTACATTAAGCTGCTGGCGCAGTTCGTCAAGGACATCGGCTATAAAGGGTTGGTCGTGTTCATTGATGAGGCGGTCAACCTTTACAAGATCAGCAATGCCATTTCGCGCACGAATAACTACGAGCGACTGCTTACGATTTTCAACGACACAATGCAGGGAAAAGCGGCACACCTCGGTATCCTGATCGGGGCGACCCCCCAGATGGTCGAAGATACGCGGCGCGGGTTGTTCAGCTATGAGGCACTGCGCTCTCGACTTGAAGAGAGTCGTTTTGCCCGCGCTGGCTTGCGTGATTTGACAGGACCGATGATCCGACTTGAGACGCTCACACCGGCAGAAATCTTCGTGCTGCTTCAGCGCGTACGTGAAATTCATGGACTGCATTATGGGTACAGCCCGACCGTGCGTGATGAAGAGATCGTCGGCTTTATGAATGTGCTGCGTAAGCGCGTTGGCGCGGATCAACTACTTACACCGCGTGAAATCGTACGCGACTTTCTAGCGATCCTCAACCTAATGCAGCAGAATACCGGACTGACCTTTTCGGGTGCGCTCAATGACGCCACTTTTACGGCTCCGCCTGCCAGCGATCCCGAAGCCCTCACCGCTGCCAATGAAATTAACGACGAAGACACTCCACCGTCGGGGCAACCGCAAACGCCAAAGAAGTTCACTTTGTGAGCGGATTCACGCGGCTTTCGCCCTGGATACAGGACTACATCTATCGTGAACGATGGACGACGCTACGTGAAGCGCAGGAACACGCGATCACGGCAGTGCTGGACACGCCGAATCACATTCTGATTATGAGCGGAACAGCCAGTGGCAAGACCGAAGCAGCGTTCCTGCCCGTGCTGACCCACCTGACCGACTATCCGTCAGAGTCGATCGGCGTGCTTTATATCGGACCCCTCAAGGCGCTGATCAACGATCAATTCTTTCGCCTTGAAAAAATGATGAGCGAGTCCGATATACCTGTGCAGAGCTGGCACGGCGATATTGATGGCGGACGCAAACGCGCCTTTCTGCGCCGCGCACAGGGTGTGCTGCAGATCACGCCAGAGTCGCTGGAAGCTTTGCTGATCACCCGCACGACCGAATTGAGCCGCCTTTTCCGTGATCTACGTTTCGTGATTATCGATGAAGTACACGCCTTCATCGGCAGCGATCGGGGAAGGCAAATCATCTGCCAATTGGAACGTCTATCGCGTTATCAACCTTCACCGGCGCGGCGGATCGGCTTATCCGCGACTCTCGGAGCGCCTGACGCGGCGGCAACTTGGCTTAGCGGCGGCACCGATCGCAAGGTCACGATCATCATCCCGGATGCCAGCGAGCCGCGCGAAGTTGAGCTGGCAGTCGAACATTACCTTCGCGCGCCCAGAAAACAGGCTGTCGCGGATAACCCCACTCCGACTGACAACAATTATGACGAGATGGATGATCTTTCTGCGCCTCAGGACGGTGAATTCAGCGAGGCGGTGCTTGCTCCACTTCCCGATACAAACTTTGAACCCGTCGACGACGAGAGCAGTGCATTGATTGAAGACATGCACAGGGTGGTACGCCAGAAACGTAAGACGTTGATCTTCACCAACAGCCGCAGTCAGGCAGAAGAGGCGATCCAGAATGTGCGCACGTTGCACCATCAAGCAGATGGTAAACTCGAAAGTGACGATGCCGATGGCTTTTTCGTGCATCATGGCAATATCTCCACCGCGCTGCGCGAGCAGGCAGAATATGAAATGCGCGAGAGTGAACGCCCAGCGTGTGTCGCTGCGACGATTACGCTTGAACTAGGTATCGATTTGGGTAGCCTGGATCAGGTGTTGCAGCTTAGCGCGCCAGCTACGGTCTCTAGCTTTGTGCAACGCCTGGGACGTTCAGGGCGACGTGGTACGCCAGCGCGAATGCTCTTTTTTACGCTTCAGACCATCCCGCCGGAAAATGCCGGATTGAGCCAGCACATACCCTGGGATCTGTTGCAGGCAATCGCTATCGTTCAGCTATACGCCGAGGAAAAGTGGATTGAGCCACCGCATATCTCGCGCAAACCGTTCAGCCTGCTCTACCATCAGACCATGAGCGTATTGCGCTCCCACACCGAGCTTGAGCCTGATGACCTGGCGAACTGGGTGCTGAAATTGTCTCCTTTCGCGCACATCACCGAAAATGAGTATCGGGCGCTGCTGCGTCACCTGCTCTCCATTGAGCATTTGCAATTGATGGATGAGGGGAAGCTGATCATAGGATTGAAGGGCGAGCCGATCGCGCACAATTATCGCTTCTACGCCACATTTCAGGACGAAATTGTCTATCAGGTGCGGGACGGATCACGCGAGATCGGCAGCATTCAATCGCTGCCCGCAATCGGTGATCGCTTTCGCCTAGCAGGGCGCTCGTGGCAAGTTCTCAGTATCGATGCTGAGCGACGGATGTTGCATGTGAAACAGGTGAAAGGTAAAGCGGAGATGTACTGGTTAGGCGGTGGAGCGCCTATTCACAGTCGGGTGCGCCAGCGGATGCGGCAGGTACTGATTGAAGATCACGAGTATGGTTATCTGTTTCCCCGCGCGGTCGATCGGATGCACTCTGCACGGAAGCTAGCGCGCGAAAGCGGGCTGACGCGCACGTCGCTCTTACCCATTGGTGGCAGTCATTGGATGCTTTTTCCCTGGCAGGGCACACGCATCATGGATACGCTGCGCCTGCTGCTGGCGCGCGCCGGACTGATGCCACGAATTGACGATTCTGGTGTGTTTTTTTACATTACAGCTTTGGATGAACAATTTGTTATCAGTCAGCTTACTGAGCTAATGAAAAAACCACCCGAACCGGAAAAACTGATCGAGTCCATTCCAACGCGGGCACTTCAGATGGACAAGTACGATCCATATGTGCCGGAAGATCTGCTGCGCGCCGCCTATATCGCGGATCGACTCGATCTAGTCGGCGCATATGCGTGGCTAGAGACATTGATGCAGCGACTATCCCGCTGAAGAGGATAAGAGAGCGCCTTGAGTGCGCAGGTCTTCGCTTTAGCCCTCGGCGACTCTCGCTCATCAGGTAAGTCTGGTCGGAATTATGATTCACTGAGATTGCGAGACAGAGCTTAGACGAAAATCGATTTCTCTTTGACCTGGCAGCGCGCCAACGTTGTTTTTATGTTGCCCCGTTAAACTGTACACTTGAAGAGCAAACGTGAACCTCAACAGGGCGAATTCACCATGATGCGTTTTGACCGTTTTACCGA
>JAEURA010000029.1 GCA_016789005.1 Anaerolineae bacterium | reverse complement strand
CAGCTGAAGCGCCTTATCTTCCGGGAAATAGTGATTCAGCAGCGCCGCCGCCACCGCATCGGGCAGCGACATGATGCGGTTCGGTCCGAACCCAACCGAACGCGAGCCGCCGATGCCCTGAAGCTGATCGACCACCAGCTTGAGCATCTGCATACGGTTTTCCGGGGCGGTGGTGCGCAGCTGCAGCGAGATCATACGCCCCAAGCCTTCGGCGTCCGCCTGCAAATCACTGCCCGCCTTGCCCGGCGCGACGATGAAGACCTCAAACGGATAGCCGTTTTCGTCGCTGTTCATGGTGATGTACGCCGTGCCATACGGCGTCTTGGTGTTGATGGTCACGCCGCGCAGCATGTTGGGGCGCGGGTAAACGCGGTAAGGGGTGGCGACCTGTGCCACCGGAGTCGTCTCCACCTGTGCTTCCTTCTCGTTGTCTTCGTCGTCCTTGAGGATCAGGACCTGTTCGCTGCGGCTGCCGTCGCGGTAGATCGTGCCGCCCTTGCAGCCGAGTTCGTACATATACTCGTACAGCTTGCGGGTCTGTTCAACGGTATAGCTGTTGGGCACGTTCGCCGTCTTGCTGATCGAGCTGTCCACCCAGCGCTGGATCGCCGCCTGTACGCGGACGTGCTCTTCCGGCGTCAGTTCCATCGCCGTGACGAAATAGTCGGGCAGTTCCTTCGCGCCGGGGTTAGCGTCGTACCAGTCCTGGACGATGCGGGCGTTCTCTTCGTGCATGCCGAGCCGGCTGCGGCGGTAGTATTTCCAGGAGAAGAACGGCTCAATCCCGGTGGAAGTATTCACCATCGTTCCGATCGTTCCGTTTGGTGCCTGGGTGAGGAGCGTCACATTGCGGATTCCATGCTTGCGCACCTTCTCGCGAATGTCGGTGGGCATCGTCTCCATGAAGCCGCTTTGCAGGAATTTCTCGGCATCGAACTGGGGGAACGCGCCGCGCTGCTGCGCCAGTTCGACCGACGTCTCATAGCTGGCGCGGGTGATGAAGGCGTAGAGCTTGTCGATGAAGCTCAGCGACTCTTCGCCCCCATAACGGATGCCCAGCTTGATCATCAGCTCCGCCAAGCCCATGTTGTTCAGCCCGACGCGGCGCTCGCTCTTCTGCTGTCGTTCGTTCTCATCGAAGAAGTACAGCGTAGAGTCGATGACGTTGTCGAGGAAGCGGGTGGCATAGCGCACGCACGTATCGAGCATCTTCCAATCGACATCGTTGTGCTCCGCATCGTAGAACTGCGCCAGGTTGATCGCGCCGAGGTTGCACACGCCGAAAGCCGGCAAGCCCTGCTCGCCGCAGTCGAACGAGACGTAGCCATGGGTCACCCAGGTCAGCGTCTCCGGCTCGTAGACATCGAAGACTTCTTCGTCACGTTCGGTGTCCTGCACCGAAATCACCGAAGCCGTCCAGGTTCCGCCGATGTAGTGCCAGTTTTCGGCCACGTCCTTCAGGCGTTCCTGCTTCTTCGGGTGGCTCAAGCCGATCTGGCTGTAGAATCGCGGGATGCCCTCATTCATGATCACGACATCGTACTTGACGCCGGTCCCGTACATCGCCCCCCCGTCGTACTGCAAGTCGCGCGCTCGCGTCGCCGTGTAGATACGCGCGTGAATGCCGAACTGAAGCAGGATGAGCCGCACCTGCTGGGCAAGTTCGTAGGACGCGGTGTGAAAGCGCAGCATGGGATTATCGCGCTTGACCAGGACGCTGCCGTCGGTCGAGAACAGACCGTCGAGCAGCCCCGCCAGGAACTCGCGATCCAGCGTCAGGAACTCGGCGGGAATGGTCTTGTCAGGCGCTTTCTGATTGGGCTGCATACCGATGTTGATCAGCAGCGTGGCGAGCTTGTAGCATTCCAGTCGATACGACTGATGCGTCGCCACCACCCCGTTGGGCAGGGCGATGTCTTTGGCGGTGTGCGCCCGCGACGTGTGGATTCCCAGGTTGTCCAGCAGGGTCTCGACCTGCGCCATCCAATCGAGTTCATGCGCCGCGAAAGCGATCTTGCACTGGTTGGAGTGCGTGGTCTTGCGGCTGGGCAGGCGGCGAAGCGTGCCATCGCCAATGACGGTCCCCGCCAAAAAGCCCAGAGTCCGGTCATAGTGATCGGCGACCTTCAGCCCGCGTTTCTGGATGTGAGCCAACGCGGCTTCCGGCAGGGACCGCCGCTCTCCGAAAGCTTCGCCGGGCATGACCAGCACTTTGTCTTTCGGCTGAAGCTCGGAAACCGCCACCCATTCGTATTTCTTGCCGCGCACCACCTTCAGCTTGTGGTCGGCAGTACATTCCAGATGTCCACCGTCAGAAAATTCCACACGGTAGATGCGCTGAACGCCGTTGTTATAGACCTTCTCAATCGGCTTGAGTCCGGCAGGGGTCCGAATCTTCATACCGACCTGGAGTTCACGTGCAGGGGTATAGCCCGTCTCAGTCGCCACCAGGGTGTCGCCGGTCACACACGGATTCGTGCTGATGATCGGCGCGAAATAGTGACTGTTGCTCATCTTGTTATAGCGCTCGCGGAAGAACACTCCCGGCTCGGCGCTTGCCCAGGCGCTTTCGATGATGCGGTTCCAAAGATCGCGCGCCCGGATGGTGCGGTAGTGGAGGGTGCTGTGCCCGGCTGCCTGCCAGGCTTCCAGGTCGCCATCCCATGCATCATCGTATGCCGGATCGCTGGTATCCGGGAACATCAGATCCCAGTCGCCATCCGCCTTGACGGCGTCCATGAAGCGGTCACTGACGCCGACGCTGATGTTGGCGTTGGTGATCTTGCCCGCTTCGCGCTTGCTGTTGATGAATTCCTCAACATCCGGGTGCCAATCGTTGAGGATGAGCATCAGCGCCCCGCGCCGGCTGCCCCCCTGCTCGATCAAACCGGTGACGAAGCTGTAGAGCGCGCCCCACGAGACGGAGCCGCTGGAACGCCCGTTGACGCCTTTAACGTAGGCGTGGCGCGGACGCAGCGACGAGATATTGATGCCCACGCCGCCGCCGCGCGACATGATCTCGGTCATCTGCGAGAGGGTTTTGATGATCCCCCCGCGCGAGTCATTAGGAGAGGCAATGACATAGCAGTTATAGAACGTTAGTTCTTGATCTGTCCCGGCTGCCGCCAGGATGCGCCCGGCGGGCACGAACTTGAAATCGTCCAGCAGCCAGCGGAAACGCTTCTCCCACTCTTTGCGCAGGCGGGCATTCTTTTCGACCGACGCGATTC
Source organism: Anaerolineae bacterium (assembly GCA_016789005.1). GTDB lineage: Bacteria > Chloroflexota > Anaerolineae > Aggregatilineales > Phototrophicaceae > Flexifilum. The sequence goes on along the minus strand of JAEURA010000029.1, from coordinate 38,260 downwards.
CGCGCGCCACCCGGTCCATCATCTGCCCCGGTTCAGTCTCCAGCGGCTTGTCGACGTGTTCGACATCCCGCTCGACATTTTCGCCATCGAGCAGCGCGATCTGAACCTTCGGCAGGTCAATCGCCGTCACCCGCCCGATCTCGCGCTGACCGGTCTTGCTGTCCACCACCACGATCACCAGATCGCCGACCGCCAGCGTTTCGCGCGTCATGTCCTTCTGCGCATAGCGGTCGAGGAAAATCTTGAAACCCAACTCGTTCAGGGCGTTCTTGTCGGTCGTCGGCGCGTTACCCGTTTTTGTCTGCACCATTGGCACATTATCCCTGTGTCAAACCGCCTACAGAACAACAGCCCCGGCATCAAGCGACGACAAAACAGACGCGCTGAACAGTAGCAAGGAGGATAATCCAGCCGCCAAACGAGGTGTCAGTTGTCGTGTTATGCCAGGAATTCTAACTTTATAGGGTCGGTTGATCGCTCAACTTTCCCGGTCTTGAAGGACTTTACGAATACGCCAAATTTAGCATAAATGTGCCAGCAAGTCCACTAGATTACCGCATGGGTTTGGTTAGAATGAGGTTTCACTTTGTAACGTATTTCCCACCATTACCCACGAATCCCGCAGTATTACAATGCGTCAGTTGACGCCCCAGAGGGCGCGCCAACTGGCGGTCGAGGAGGCGGCGGAACACCCCCTCCTCGACCCTGATCCTGTGGCTATTTGCGTTTGCGCAGGAAGGTCGGAATGTCGATATTGTCTTCGTCGTAGACCCGCGCGCTGAAGCTGTCTGGCTGGGACTGCTGCGGACGCTGCTGAGGCGCCGGCGGAGGCGGCTCCGCCGGGGCAGCCGGGCGCTCCTGCGGCGGAGTCTGCGGGACAGGCGGCGCATACTGCTGCATCGGACGCGGCGGCTGCTGCGTCTGACGGCTGGGAGCAGGCTGCGTCCGCAGGATGGGCTGCTGCTGTTCCAGGCGGCGACCCACGCGCGGGCTGTGTTCGAAGCCGGTGGCGATGACCGTGATGCGCACTTCGTCGCCCAGGTTCTCGTCGATCTGTGCGCCGAAGATCAGATTGACCTCTGGATGCGCGCTTTCCTTGATGATGGCAGCCGCTTCATTGACCTCGAACAGGCTGAGGTCTTTGCCGCCGGTGATGTTGAACAGGATGCCGCGCGCGCCATCGATAGTGACATCCAGCAGGGCGCTGCTGATCGCCGCCTCGGCTGCTTTGCGGGCGCGTTCATCGCCATTTGCCCGCCCCACCGCCATGAGCGCCGCGCCGCCTTCCGACATAATCGTGCGCACATCGGCGAAGTCCAGGTTGATCAGCGCAGGGACCGTGATCAGCTCGCTGATGCCCTGGATGCCCTGCCGCAGCACGTCGTCGGCGAGCGAGAACGCCTGCTGAAGGGTGGCATTTTTGCTGGCGATCTGAAGCAGGCGGTCGTTCGGGATGACAATCAGCGTATCCACCTGCGCCTTGAGCGCCTCGATGCCCGCTTCCGCCGACTGCGCACGCTTCGACCCCTCAAAGGAGAACGGGCGGGTGACGACGCCAATGGTCAGCGCGCCCAGCTCTTTGGCGATCTGCGCGACAATCGGGGAGGCTCCTGTGCCGGTCCCGCCGCCCATGCCGCAGGCGATGAAGACCATATCCGCCCCACGCAGCACTTCCAGGAGTTCCTCCTGGCTTTCCTCGGCGGCTTTCTTACCAATCTCGGGGTTACCGCCCGCGCCCAGTCCACGCGTCAGCTTGTCGCCGATGCGCACCCGCATCTTGGAATGCGAAAGCTGAAGCGCCTGGTTATCGGTATTGACGGTGATGAACTCGACGCCGCCCAACCCTTCCTGGATCATCCGATTGACGGCGTTTCCCCCCGCGCCGCCCACACCGACCACTTTGATCTGTGCGAAATTCTCGCCCGGCGTAAGCATATCCATACAAAACCCTTCCCCACGTCAAAAGTGTGCGAGCGGTCACTCTGATTCTATGAATGGATCAATTGTAGCGATTGTGTAACAGCGCGCAAATCGGGATTAACGTCCCATAAGCCAGTCCGAAAGCGCCCCGTTACCTCCCTCATTTTTCATCATCCGGCAGCAGGCGCTTGAAGAACCCGCTGATCAGACTGCCGATGCGCAGCGGCATGCCGTTGCCGGCGCTGCCGACGGCGATCGGGGCGCTGTCCATCTGCAAGCCGAGCCGCAGCAAGCCAACGCTGGTGCTGTAGGCGGGGCTGCGCAGCGCATCCGCCATGCCGGTGAGCTGCTCCGGTTTGGCGATTCGCACCGGGCAGTCCAGGATGTCCGCTGCCAGATCGCGAATCCCCGGCAGCAGGGCGCAGCCGCCGGTCAGGACGACGCCCGCCCGCAGCAGCCCGGCGTAGCCGCTGCGCTTCATCTCCGCCTGAACCATCTCGAAGATCTCAGAAGCGCGCGCCTCTGTGACCATCGCCAGCTCGCTCAGCTTGTATTCGGTCGGCAGTCCCTCGCCGAACGGCTGCACCATGAAGGTCTCGTACTGGCTGACGATCTTCTCCTGGGCGCTGCTGTGCCGCAGTTTGACCTCTTCAGCCACTTCATAAGGAGCGTGCATCCAGTGGGTGATGTCGTTGGTGATCAGGTCGCCGCCGATCGCCAGCACCGCCGAATGCCAGACTGTGCCTTCGATGAAGATGGCGATGTCGGTCGTGCCACCGCCGATGTCCACCAGCACCACACCCATCTCGCGCTCCTGCGGCGTCAGCACGGCATCGCCGCTCGCCAGCGGGTTGAGGATGAAGCGGTCGGGGATGACGCCGGCGGCGCGCACCGCCTGTTCCAGGTTGGCGAGGCTCGTCGAAGCGGCGGTGATGATGTGGACTTCGACCTCCAGGCGGAAGCCATGCATGCCGATCGGGCTGCGGACGTTATGGTGATCATCCAGCGCGTAGGTGCGCGGGATGACGTGCAGCACCTCGCGGTTGTGCGGAATGGCGATGCTGCGCGCCTGTTCCATCGCCTTATCCAGGTCCTCGTCGCGGACGCTGCGCGTCCCCGGAAGGCTGACCGTCCCCCGGCTGTTCATCGAGGCGATGTGATTGCCCGCCACGCTGACGAACGCCTGCTTGATCTCGTAGCCGCTGGCGCGTTCGGCTTTATGCACGGAGGCGGCGATGGACTGCGTCAGCGCGTTGATGTCGCTGACAATGCCCTTGCGCATGCCCCGGCTCGGCTCAATTCCGACGCCGACGACGAAGATGTCATCCGCGCGCACCTCGCCCACTATCGTGCAAACCTTCGTCGTTCCCACGTCGATGCCGACGACCAGATCATTCATGGCGTTCTTGTCATTGTCCTCTTCGCAGCGTCGCCACATGCGGCGCATCGGGGTTGACCAGGTTGACCTCGAAAGCGCGAATGCCCTGCGCGTTCAGATCGGCGGCGATGGACTCCAGGATGCGCAGTTTCTCCGCCATGCCCGTCCCCGTCCCCACCCAGACCTGCCAACCTCGCTGATCATTGTAACCCAGACCCAGATCGGGATGGTAGCGCAGCGTTGTCCCCGCCGGCAGGAGCGTTTGCAGCTGAAGCGCGCCGGCGACAATATCCACCGCGACTGCGGTCTCGACCGGCGCTGTCAGCGCGTCATCCGCCTGCACACGAATCAATTCCGGGCGATCCTCGCGCTGGCGCATCACCCGCCCGTTAACATCGATCCAGTCCGCCTGCCCTCCCTGCTCCCACACCAGCGCCGGCTCGCGCTCGACGATCAGGATGGTCAGCAAGTCCGGAGGTCCGCCCACAATGACCTGCGCATCGGCGATGGTCGGGCTGTTGAGCAGATCGCGCCGAACCGCCGCCGGGTCAATCCAGAAGGCGTGCAGCCCGACCACGTTGGTCTGCGCGTAAATCTCATTCGCCGTCATGTAGCGCAGCCCGCCTACCGTGATGCTGTGGACGTAAAAATCATCGCTGGCGAAAGCGAAGACGAGCATGCCGATCAGAGCGATCACCAGCAGCACGCTGAAGCCTCTCGCCTTTAGGCGCGCGCCGCCGCGCACCGCCTGCTGCACAGGGGTGCGTTCCGGTTTCTCTGCGCCCGGCTGCCAGATCGCGGGGGTGCGCTGGCGGGTGACCCGGCGTTCGTCACGCGATTTCGTCGTCATGGGGGCTGTGTCGTCAACTGGGCGAATCGGTCAGTATCCCACATTTTATCACACGTTGTCCGTCAGCGCTTGACCTCTGTGACACGCCAGCGGCTCCCAATTCTTAGCCGGCGCTCAGCAATTATCCTGTATAATTCACCATCAACCTCGACTAAGTTTCTCAGGTGCAATGGACGCCATCGGCATAGAAATCCTCCTGATCCTCCTCCTCACCCTGGCGAACGGCTTTTTCGCCGCCGCCGAAATCGGCATTGTCTCGGCAAAACGTGGACGGCTAGAAGCTCTGGCGGAAGAAGGCAGCGACGCCGCGCGGACAGCGCTCGCCCTTTCTGATTCGCCCGACCGCTTCCTGGCAACGGTACAGGTCGGCATCACCCTGATCGGCACGTTCAGCGCGGCGTTCGGCGGCGCACGCCTCGCTGCCGAGCTGGCGAAGCTCCTGCGGACGATCCCCGCGCTGGCGGATGCCGCCGACACCCTGGCGCTGCTGCTGGTCGTGCTGGCGATCACCTACCTGTCGCTGGTCCTGGGCGAACTCGCTCCCAAGCGGCTGGCGCTGCGCCGCGCCGAACAGATGGCGGTCCTTGCCGCCCCGATCATGCGCCGTATCGAGTTCATCGCTCGCCCGGCGATCTGGCTGCTGACCTTTTCCGTCGCCAACGTGGTGCGCCTGTTCGGCAAAGATGACGACGCCGCCAACCTGGTCACCACCGACGACATCGTCTACATGGTGCGCGAGGGGCGCGAGACCGGCGCGGTCGAACACACGGAAGCGGAGATGATCACCCGCATCTTCGAGATCGCCGACCTGCCGATCCGGGCGATCATGACGCCGCGGCCGGATATGCAGTCCATCCCGGTCAGCGCGTCGTTCGCCGAAGCTGCCGAAGCGATCCGCACGACCGGTTTCACCCGGCTTCCGGTCTACGAAGACAGCCCGGAGAACTTCGTCGGCGTCCTGAACGCCAAAGACCTGATCGCCGCCTTCGACGCGGCAGGGGCGTTCAGCCTGCAAAAAGCCATGCGCCCGCCAGTCTTCGTGGTGGAATCCGCGCCGATCAGCGAAGTCCTGAGCCAGTTCCGCCGTGATGGCACGCACATCGGGCTGGTGATCGGCGAATATGGCGAGGTCAGCGGATTAGTCACGCTGGAAGACATGCTCGAAGAGTTGGTCGGCGAAATCCGCGATGAGCACGACGAGGAGTCAGAAGAGGCTTTCGTGCGGCGGGCAGACGGAAGCTGGCTGATCTCCGGCATGCAGCCCTACGAGCGAGTCGTTGAGCGAGTCGGGCTGCCATCCTCGGACGAGGAACAGCCGCAGCACTTCGTCACGCTGGCAGGGCTGATCCTGGATCGTCTCAGCCGCATCCCGAAGGTGGGCGATGCCGTGATCGAAGGCGAGTTCACGCTGGAAGTCGTCGATATGGATGAGCGGCGCGTCGACAAGGTGCTGATCACCCGCCGCACGCCCGAACCGCCAGAGCCGGCGAGTGCGCCCCCGCCGGATGACTCCCCTCCCCGCAACGAGATGTCGTAGCGGGCGACCCGGCGGGTCATCAGCCGATGCCCTGTAAGGGCGCTCGCCCGGCTGTCGAAGCCAAACGAGCCCCCTTCGCAGCAGCGAGGGTCAGAACTCCCCCAGCGTCTCGATCTCGCTCTCCAGATGCACGCCTGTGCGTTCCTGGACGATCTGCTGGGCGTAGCGGATCAGGGCGTGGTAGTCGCGAGCGCTGGCGTTTCCGGTGTTGATGAAGAAATTGGCGTGCACGGGCGAGATCATCGCGCCGCCGATGGCATACCCTTTCAAGTCGCAGGAATCGAGCAGACGCCCGGCGAAATCGCCCGGCGGGTTCTTGAAGATGCTGCCCAGGCTCGCGCCCGGCGGCTGGGTGCGCTTGCGGTGGGCGATATTGGCGTCCATCCGCGCGCTGATCGCCGCCGCGTCGTCACGCTGAAGCTGAAGCGCCGCCCGCAGCACCAGAAAGCGGCGGTCCGCCCGCCCCTTAAGCGCCGAAGTCCTGTACCCATACGCCAGATCGGCGTTGGACAGGACGCGCTCGCCTTCGACATCGATCAGCGCCGCCCAGATCAGGCTGCCTGCCATGTCGCCCCCGTGCGCGCCGGCGTTGTTGACCACTGCCCCGCCGAGCGTCCCCGGAATGCTGACCGCCCACTCCATGCCCGCCAGCCCGCGCGCCGCGCAGTGACGCGCCAGCACCGCCAAGCCCATGCCGCTGCTTGCCGTCACCACCGCCCGCGCCTCGTCGATGTCGATCTCGCTCACGTGGTTGATCACCACCAAGCCGCGCACGCCGGAATCGCTCACCAGCACGTTGGCTCCGCCGCCCAGCACGCGCACGGGCAGCGCCGCCGTCCAGGCGCGGCGCATCACCGCCGCGAGTTCATCCAGCGAACGGCGGGCGATGTAGACGGCGTCAGCGGGTCCACCCAGGCGGGCGGCGGTGTATTTCGCCAGAGGCTCGTCGCGCAGCAGGGGCAGGCCGGCAAGTGCGGCAAAATCGGTCATGGTCTCGCCTCGCAGGCGATCACGTCCCCAGAAACATCCAGCCGATGCGCGGCGCGTCCCCGGCACTGAGGATCATGATCACTGCCGGGGAGCGCGCCTCGCGCAACAGCAGCGCCGACGCCTGGTCGAACGAGACGACATGGCGGGCATCGGGGTGACGACGGGCAATCGCCTCCGCCATGCCCGCACCGTCAACCCCGCTGATCGGCGACTCGCGCGCGGCGTAGATCGGCGTGACCAGCACGTGATCGGCGTCGCTGAAACAGTCGATGAAGTCGTCCCACAGCGCCTGAGTGCGGCTGAAGGTATGGGGCTGCCAGACTGCCCACAGAGCATGCTGGGGGTAGCGCGAACGTGCGGCTTCCAGCGCTGCCCGAATCTTCAGGGGATGATGCGCGTAGTCGTCCACGACGATCACGCCTTCGCGTTCGCCCATGATCTCGAAGCGCCGCCCCGCGCCGCCGAAGGACGCCAGCGCCGCCGCCGCCCTGGACATATCCAAGCGGTCGTCCAGCGCCGTACGCACGGCGGTCAGTGCCGCCATCGCATTCAAGGCATTGTGCCTGCCCGGCACGCTCAGGCGAATCGTCGTCCGCACCGCACCGGTCGGCACATAATCGAAGGTCGGGCTGCCCTCGACCACGCGCAGGTTCTCGATCAGAGCGCGGGAGTTGAACGACCCTGCCGCCGGGGAGTCGCCCCCATAGGCACTGACACGCTGCCCGCCGCGCCGTTCGGCGAAGCTCCGCGCGAGGCGCAGCGCGCCGGGATCGTCACCGCAAACGATCAGCTGCCCCGCCGGCGTGATCCGCTCGCTGAACTGAACGAAGCTGTTCTCCATAACCTGCGGCGAGGGAAAGAAATCCGGATGATCCCACACCAGGTTGGTGACGACGGCGACGTCGGGCGACAAGCCCAGGAACATGTGATCGTACTCGTCGGCTTCGATGACGAATTCGCCACCCGCGCCGGCGCGACCATTCAAGCCGGTCATAGGCAGCGTGCCGCCGACGATATAGGACGGATCGCGCCCCAGGCTGATCAGCAGATGGGCGATCATCGCCGTCGTCGTCGTCTTGCCGGCTGTGCCGGCGACGGCGATGACCTTCTTGCCGCGCGTCAGATCGCCGACGATCTCCGACCGCTTGTAGACAGGGATGCCTGCCTCGCGCGCCGCCTGCACTTCAACGTGATCTGCCGCCGCCGCCGAGGTAACGAGGACCGCCTGAGCGCCGGCGACGTTGACGGCGTCATGCCCGACGACCACCGCCGCCCCTTCGGCAACCAGCGCCGCCGCGAGGTCGCTGGCGATGCGGTCGCTTCCCGTCACACGATAGCCCTGACCGAGCAGCACGCGAGCGATGGCGCTCATGCCCGCGCCGCCGATGCCGATCAGATGGATGTGACTGCCTGGAGGAGGGAGAAGTGCCAAATGAATACCTGTGATTAGGGCGAGGACATGGCGCAGGTTCAGATGATGATCAGGACGATCACGAACAGGACGATCACGGCGACCGCCAGCAGATCGCCGTTGCCGGCAGGTCCGCCGCCGAGCAGGACCAGCGGCAGGATGTTGCGCGCCTGATCGCTGGGCGACCCCGGCGACGGGGCGATCACCTGCGGCGCGAGCGGATACTCGTTGATGTCGAGGAAATACCAGATCGACCCCCAGATCAGATAGCCGTTGATGAAGCCGAGGATCGCGCCCAGAATCTTGTTTTGCAGTTCATCGCGCCCTTCGTCACGGCGGCGTCCACCACCGCCCCCGATGATGGTGCGCTCCTGGTAAGCGAAGTAGACGATCAGGATGAAGAAGAGCGACTGCACGAAGAACACCTGATCGCGCGGGACGTTCGACAACAGGACGCCGCGCAGCAGCGTGTCGAACTGGAACAGCGCAAACAGCCCCAGCACGATCCCGGCGGTCGAGACCAGCTCGCGATTCCACCCGCGCAGATACCCGATCATGCCGAAGAACAACGCCATCGTCCACATCAGCGCCGAAAGCTGTATCATCGCGCCCTACCGTTCCTTGTTCGCGAGCCGGATCAATTCCCGCGCTGCATTCGCCGCGCCCTGGGGCTGCGCCAGGGCGGCGGATGCCCGCGCCATCGCCCCGCGCCGCACATCGTCCCGCATGATCTGCCGGATCGTCGGCAGCAGCGTCTCTGACATCCTGCCATCTTCGACCATGACCGCCGCCCCCTGCCGTACCAGATAATCGGCATTCACTTTCTGGTAGCGCCAGGCATATGGATAGGGTACGAGAATGGAGGGCAGTCCGAAAAGGGTCAGTTCGCCCAACACGCTCGCCCCAGAACGCGACACCACCAGATCGGCAGAGGCGAGCGCCAGCGCCATATCCTCATGCAGATAGGCGAAGGCTTTCACCCGCTCGCCCTCCGGCGTCAAGCCCGGCTGCTTCAGAACGCCGACCACCTCGTCCCAATCCAGCGTACCGGTCACCCAAAGCACCTGCACGCCGTCCGCCAGCAGTTCGGGCAGGATGGCGGCGACCGCCCGGTTGATGCTGCGCGCGCCCCGGCTGCCGCCGAAAACCAGAAGTGTCCGGCGCGCCGGGTCAAGACCGAAGTGCGCTATGCCCGCCGCCCGCGTCGCCGTGAGTAATGCCTGACGCAACGGGTACCCGGTCACAACTGCCTGACCGGCGCGAAAGTAGCGCAGCGAGTCCGGCGCGGTGACGGCGACGCGCGTCGCCAGGTGACGCAGCGCCTTGATGGTCAGCGCCGGTTCGATGTCGGGCAGGGAGATCATCGACGGGACGCGCAGCAGCCAGGCGGCGATCCCGCCCGGCACGCACACCCACCCGCCGGTGAGCAGCAGGGCGTCCGGTCGATGGCGCAGCATGAACGCGAGCGCCTGCGCCGTCCCGATGCCAAGCTTAACGAGACTGACGCCGGCGCGCAATATGCCAACCCCGTTGATCGGTCCTGACTGAACTTCGATGTACTGCGCGAATTTCACCGGCGAAGCCTCGATCAGCGGGCGCTCAAACCCGCCAACGCTGCCGATGAAGGTCAGACGCGCGTCCGGCTCAAGACCGGCGAGCGCTTCGGCTATGGCTGTCGCCGGATAGACGTGTCCACCGGTTCCGCCAGCCGCGATCGAGATTTGCACGACTGCCCCCCCTTTCCGGCGAAGTTTCGACTGCCGTCGTGCGGGCGACGCTCAGGAGCAAGCCAACGCCGGCGAGCATGGTCACCAGCGAGGAGCCGCCATAGCTGATGAACGGCAGGGCGACGCCAGTCGAGGGCAGAAGATTGAGCATAACGGCGATATTCAGCATCGCTTTGGTGACGATCAGCAGCGTAACGCCGACCGCCAGCAGCGCGCCGAACGGATCGCGCGCGCGGCGGGCGATGTGAAAGCCGCGCATCGCCAGCAGCACGTACAGGAAAATGACGAAGACCGCGCCGACCAGACCCAATTCTTCGCCAATGACGGCGAAGATGCTGTCGGTATGGGCGGTCGGCAGGTTGCCGAACTTTTGCAGCCCCTGCCCCAAGCCGCGCCCGGTCATACCGCCGTTGAGGAAGGCGATGATCGCCTGCTGAGCGTGGTAGTTGGTCTGCGTCAGGTCGGTCAGCCCGGCGATATACGACGAGACACGCCCCTGCGCATAGCTGAAGTTCTGGCTCAGGATGTAGCCCGCCACGCCCAGGAAACCGCCGACCGAGACGAGGTGCATGATGTTCGCGCCGGAAAGAAAATACATCAGGGTGGCGACGATCAGGATGGTCACGGCGGTGCTGAGATCAGGCTGAAGCAGGACCAGCACGCCCGCGCCGCCGACCAGGATGGTGAACGGGATCAGCCCGAAGGCGATGCTGGAGACTTTGGTCTGTTTTGAGCCGAGCCACGCCGCCAGATAGACGACGATGACCAGTTCCGCCAGCTCACCGGGCTGATAGGAGCCTTGCAGAAAGGCGCGCCGCGCGCCAAAGGTGGCGTCGGAAAAGATCAGCACGGCGATCAACCCGGCGATGGTCGCCAGAAGCAGGACGACCGAAATCCGCTTCCAGAAGCGATAGGGGATGACGATCAGCGTTGTGAGAAGCCCGACGCCGATCAGCAGGTTGCGGACGTGCACCATGAAGATGGCGGTATCGCTGCCGAATTCCTGGTAGCTCCAGTCGAAAGTGGTGCTGTAGATCATCAGGCTGCCGATGGCGACCAACAGCAGCACGACGACCAGCATCGGCAGGTCGATGGTGGACAGCAGCGTCCGACCGCGTTCGTGCGGACGGGTGATCGGCGGGGTTGCCGCTGAACGCGGCGGCGCCTTGTAGATCGGCGGCGCGGCGGCGGAGTCATCGACAAACTGCGGCGCAGTTGTGCGGTCGGTCATGGCAGAATCGGTTCACTCGGCTAACGATACTGCCTCTATTAAACCCTGAAACGCGCCCAGGCGCAAAGAGACCTCACCCCAGGGGTGCATTTCAGATTATTGGGGATACGGGCGGACAACGCGGGCGTTGTCCTACAAAAGGTCCCTCCGTAGGGACGATGCCTGCATCGTCCGAAGTACCCAAAATATTGAAATGCACCCTCACCCCAGTCTTGGAAATGTGCTTCGCAAGCGGAGTGAGGTCAACGAGGCGCGCCTGACCGGGGTTCATCCTGCGGAGTCCTGAGGCTGCTCCGGCGGCGCGGCGCCGGCGCGCAGGGTGCCCAACAGCCGACCCACGCGCGCGAAGGTGGTTTCCAGATCGTCACCGCTGAGCGCCTCAACCTTGGTACGGAACATCTCCGCCACTTCCGGGATGTTCATCAGCATTTCCATGAAGGTGCTGCCGCCGCTTGATCCAGCGCCCGCGCCGCCGCCAAACTGCACGACGCGCACGTTGCCGCCCAACCCCGCCATCGCCTCGGAAATTGCCTGAACCTTGGCGATGTCCGCCTTGACGATCTCCTGGATCAAGTACTGGCGCAGGTTGATCTCATCTTCGGCGGCGGTGGCGGCAGCCAGTTCGCGCCGACCTTCCGCCTCGGCGAGCAGACGGGCTTTCTCACCGTCCGCCTCCGCCATGCGCTTCGCCTTGTCGCCCTCGGCTTCGGCGAGCAGTTTCGCCTTCTCGCCTTCCGCTTCGGCAACCTTACGCGCCTGCACCGCTTCCGCCTCGGCTTTCGCGCCGGCGGCTTCCGCTTCCTTCAGGGCGCGCAGCGCGGCGGCATCCGCCCGCCCCTTCTGCTCGACAGCGTTGGCATCCGCTTCCGCCTGGGTGCGAATCGCGGCGGCGGCGGCTTCCGCCGAAATCGTCACGCGGCGGCGCTCCGCTTCGGCTTCGATCTCGGTCGCCTCACGTTTGGCGCGAGCGGGGACCAGCACATCGGCTTCCTGCTGCTGCGCCACCGCCAGGGCTTTCTGCTTCTGCACTTCCTGCTCGGATGACGCCCGCGCCAGCCCAACCTGCTGTTCGACCTGCACCTCGCGGATCGACAGCGCCTCGCGCTGCTGAAGCAGCTCGCGCTGCGCGTCCAGTTCCGCCTGTTCCGCGTCGCGCCGGGCGACCGCCGCCTTGACGCGGGCTTCGCGCTCGGCTTCCGCCTGGGCAATCGCCGCATCGCGCTTGATGGCGGCGATCTGCGGCGCTGCCATCGCCTGCAAATAGCCCTGCCCGTCGGTGATCTCTTCGATACCCATGCTGATCACCTTGACGCCCATCGCCGCCACGTCGTCGCGGGCGAGGTCCTGCACCTTTTGCACGAAGGAGTCGCGGTCGCGGTGGATTTCCTCGACGCTCATCTGCCCGACGATGGCGCGGAAGTTGGCGCTCAGCGTCTCGTTGATGATGCCGCGTATCTCGTCAGCCTTCTTTTCCAGGAAGGCGCGCGCCGCCGTGCGCAGCATCGCTTCGTCGCTGTCGATCTGCACCTGCGCCACCCAGTCGAGCTGGATCGGCACGCCGCTGACCGTATAGACTTCGTCTTTTTCCTGCTTGATGGTCATGATGCGCAGATCAAGCTGCTTGAAGGTTTCCAGCAGCGGCAGCACGAACACGCCGCCGTTGGTGATCATCCGGGCGTCGCCGCGCCCATAGACGACCATCACTTCGCTCGGCGGAACACGGTGATACTGATTCATCACAAACACAATGATCGCCACAACCAGCACCGCCAGGACCGCAACCACGATCAACAGCCCGCTGCCATCCATACCTTCGTCTCCCTTTTAGAACCATCCGTCCATCAGGCATCTTTGCGTCTGACGTAGAAGATGCCGCCCTGGATTTCGACGACGACCACCTGTTCGCCCTGCTGAAGCGCCCCGCCGTCCAGCGCGCGCACAGAACGCTTGGCGATGGTCTCTTCCTCAAAGATCGCCTCGCCGGTCTTGCCCGCCGGCGTGTTGATCGTCACCCGCCCGGTGAGTCCGACCCAATCGCGCGGGCGAATCGGTTCGCTCTGCTGGGACTTCATGAAGCGGAACAGACGCATCGTCAGTCGTCCCACCAGCGCGCCGGTCAGCCCGCCCGCCAGCAGCGTGACCGCCGCGTTCCAGCCCGAAAGCGACCCCAGCAGCCCGATGCCGCCGAATGCCGCAAGGAACGCCGCGACGACCATACAGCCGAAGCCGCTCTCGCCGTCGATGAAGTCGAGGTTGATGCTGTCTAGCAGATCGAAGTCGCCTCCGCTGAGCATAGAGAGCAGAAAATACCCCACCCCCACCAGAGTGATGACGCCAAAGAACAGCGTCAGCGCATCCATGAATCCAGACTGCCTTTCACACTCTCAGCGTGTTGATCGCTGAGAAATTGGAACCTCGCCTATCATGATAACCGGAAACCGTGACCGCACACCCCCACAATCTGTAGGGGCATGGGCAAATCAACAATGAGGACAGTGCTGATCGCTGCTGTACAATATTGGATTGTCCTGTTCGGCGAAAATGCTAGGATATTCGATGGACCTCATCGAACTGATCAAAACCGTCGGCTACATCGGGCTGTTCGGCATCATCTTTGCAGAGTCGGGTTTGTTCGTCGGCTTCTTCCTGCCGGGGGACAGCCTGCTGTTCACCGCAGGCTTCCTGAGTTCGGTTCCGACGGAAACCGGTGGGACGGTCCTCTCGCTTCCGCTGGTGATCGTCGGATGCGCCATCGCTGCCATCGTGGGCGACAACGTGGGCTATGCCTTTGGGCGACGGGTGGGACGGCGTTTCTTCCAGAAGGATGATTCGCTGCTGTTCAAGAAGAAGTACGTCCTGAAGGCGCAGGCGTTCTACGACAAGCACGGCGGCAAGACGATTGTCCTGGCGCGCTTCATGCCCATCGTGCGCACCTTCGCGCCGATTGTCGCCGGCATCGGTGAAATGGAATATCGCCGCTTCTTCAGCTTCAACATCGTCGGCGGTCTGCTCTGGGCGGTCGGGCTGCCTCTGGCGGGCTACTTCCTGGGCAATCTGATCCCCGATGTCGATAAATACCTGCTGCCCATCGTCGTCCTGATCGTCCTTCTCTCGGTCGCGCCGACCGCCCTGCACGTCCTGCGTGACGCCGAAATGCGTGAGGGACTCCTCAACGCCGCCAAAGGCATTTTCGGTCGCACACGGACCGCCGGAACCAAACCGAAATCGGGGGGATAAGGGTCAGTTCAGTCAAAATGCAAAACGGACGCGCGCGGCGTCCGTTTTTTGTTTCCGAGTAGAGCAGAGCGGGTTATGCCGGCACGACCTTGCGTCCGCGCCAGAACCGCGAAATCACCGGGTTGCTGCCTGACTGAAGGTGATCGACAAAGCTGATGAACACAAAGCCGAAGATGAGCAGGGCGATGGCGACGATCCAGGTGCTCGCGTCCATCGGCTGCACCGTCGCTGCGCCGATCTCCGCTTCCATATAGACGCGGCGCAGCGAACCAATCATGAAGCCGACCAGCGCCGCCACCGTGACCTGCTCGTAACGGTTCAGCAGCCAGCTCAGCACGCGCGAGAAGCCGATGATGCCGACCGCGCAGCCCGCAGCGACGGCGATCAGGCTGAGGATGTCGAGCGAGCGCACCGCACCCAGGATGAAGCGGTACTGTCCCAGGATCAGCAGGATGAACGAGCCGGAGATGCCGGGCAGGATCATCGCCATGATCGCCACAGCGCCGCTGGCGAACAGCACCGGCAGGCTGTGTTCAGAAGTCTGAAGTTCTTCCAACCCCACCAGCCAGTAGGCGAAGATGGCGGTCGCCACCATGGCGATCAGCGTCAGCGTCGACCACTTCACCTTCAGCCCAACGCTGACGATGGAGGCGAGCACCAGCCCGCCGAAGAAGGCGAACACGTAGACCGGCTGGTCTTCCAGGGCATGACCGAGCAGGTTCGAGAGGCTGAAGATCGCCACCAGGATGCCCAATCCAAGGGTGATCAGAAAAGCAAGTGGGATGTGCTCCAGGAGTTCCTTGAACTTGAACCCCAGCGCCAGGCGAGCCGCCTGAAGATCGAACGATTTGATGGCGTTGAGCAGCGTGTCGTAGATTCCGGCGATGAAGGCGATGGTCCCCCCGGAAACGCCCGGCACGATGTCGGCGGCGCCCATCGTGAAGCCGGTGAGAAAGAGACGGGCATACTGTCGCAGCGTGCGCGGGCGGCTGAGGTCAAGATGTTTCATATGGCGTGATGTCTCCAGGTTGCTGGTTGATTTTGTCGGCATTATACAGGAGGCATCTGCCAGTTTCCTCAGGCGGGGTAAAAAATCTGTGAATTCGCCGCTACAGCGCCTCCACCAGCGTGCGGAAGTGTTCCCCCCGCGCCGCGAAGTCGGCATAGGCGTCGTAACTGGTACAGCCCGGAGAGAGCAGCACCACATCCCCCGCCTGAGCGATCTTCGCCGCCTGCTGGACCGCTTCATCCAGCCCGGCGACTCGCGTGATCGGCTCGTCGCTGCCGCACACCTGCTTGACCGCTGCGACGATGCCATCGCCGAACTCGCCGAAGGCGATCAGGTGCCGGCACTTGCCGAGCGCCAGCAGGAGCATCTGCTCCCAGGGCAGTTTCTTGTCCCGTCCGCCCAGCAGCAGCACCAGCGGCTCGTCGAACGACCTGAGCGCCGCCGTCACCCGTTCCGGCGCGGTGGCGATGCTGTCGTTGATGTAGGTCACGCCATCTCTCACGCGGACGATTTGCAGGCGGTGCGCCACCCCGCGAAAATCGCGGATCGCCGCCGCCATCGCCTCTACCGGGACGCCGCCCGCTCCGGCGGTGGCACAGGCTGCCAGCGCATTGCTGACGTTGTGTTCGCCGCGCACCTGCAAGTCGCTTCGGTCGCAGACGATCTTCGGCTCGCCGTCCGGGCTGGATACGCCGCTGACCGCCATCCGCTCACCGATCAGAAAGGCGCCGTCGGGGACCATTTCGTAGAGCGAAAACCAGGCGACGGAGCCGGGCGCTGCGCTTTCCAGCGATCGGCTGCCCTCGTCGTCCCTGCCCAGCACGGCTACATCTCTTTCGCCCTGAAAGGCGAGGATGCGCGCCTTTGCCGCCGCGTAGGTTTCCATCGTGCCATGCCGATCCAGGTGGTTGGGGGTGATATTCAGCACCGTGCTGACCGCCGGGCTGATCGACATGATCTCCAGCTGGAAGCTGGACAGCTCCATCACCACCCGGTCCTGCCGGCTGATGATCGGCAGGACGTTGAGCAGCACATCGCCAATGTTACCGCCGACCCAGGTGCGGTAGCCCGCCTGCTTGAACATCTCGCCGACGAGCGTCGTGGTGGTCGTCTTGCCGGCGCTGCCGGTGATGCCGATTACCGGCGCGGTGCAGCGCTCCAGGAAGAGCTGGGCGTCGTTGCTCAATGGAACCTGATAGCGGCGCGCCATCTGGACGATCTCCAGTTCGAGCGGCACGCCTCCGCTGATGCAGAGCAGGTCGCAGCCTTCCAGCAGGGTGATCGGATGCCCGCCCAGGACGAACTCGACGCCGGGGTATTCCGCCGGGTTGAGCTTCAGCTGCTCGGCGCTGCGCATATCGCTGACGACGACGCGCGCGCCGATGGAGGGCAGCCAGCGCGCCAGCGCTTTGCCCTGCCGGGCGAACCCCAGAACGACGACGTTTCTACCCTGTAGTGGATCACGCATGATTCATCTCACCAGATGGTTTGCACGTACGCTAATCTGATCTTGGCGTCGCGACTGATCAATGGCACGTTGAGATGCAGTGCTGTGGCAGCGATGATTCTGTCCGGCATGTCAGGGATAGTCTCGCGCCACCTGGCTCAAACGAGGATCGTTTGCGAGATACCAGTGGACAACGTGTGTATCCGCTACTGCGAGGAGCATCTACACATCCTCACGCGGAAAGCCGCCCCACATCTCTCGTCGCGCGCGGTCGATATCCACATCGCTGACACGAACCCCCTGCCAAAAACCCAGCAACGAGCGATTCACAGGATGCTGTTGCCCGCTTGACTCCGAAAGTAACGAAGCCTCATACCCCGGACGTAGTGATTCCATCATTCGCACAGCAAGGTCCACGCGCTCCTGAGGCGTCAGATTCGCCAGGGCAAGGCTGGTCAATTCGTCCAGCGTATTCGGTCTCTCACGTTTCATTTCCACCCCATCCTTCGCACTTCACACACGGACAGACCGATGAAGGGATCACAACAGCGCCAGCGCCACGCCGATCATCGCCGAGAGCAGCCCGACCAGCCAGAAACGCTGCACGATCTGCGTTTCGCTCCAGCCGACCAGCTCGAAATGATGATGCAGCGGCGACATCTTGAAGAGGCGCTGTCCCTTCGTGGCTTTGAAATACACGATCTGCAGGACCACGCTGACGGCTTCGGCGACCGGCACGACGGCGATGATCGGCAGCAGGAGCCACTGCCCGGTCATGATCGCCACCGTCGCCAAGGTCGCCCCCAGCGCCATCGAGCCGATGTCACCCATAAACATCTGCGCCGGATGCGCGTTGTACCACAGGAAGGCGAAGCACGCCCCGACCAGGATGAAACACAGCTGGACCAGAAAGATCTGCCCCTGAAGGTAGGCGATGATGCCGTAGGCGGCGAAGGCGCTGGCGGTGATGATCCCGGCGAGTCCGTCCAGCCCATCGGTGAAATTGACGGCGTTGGACATGGCGACGATCAGGAATACCATGATCGGCACGAACAGGAACGGCGAAATGGAAATCTGCGCGTTGATCAGCGGCAGGACGATGACGTTGGCGAACTGGAAACCGCCTTCGTAGAACGCGAATACGACCGCGACGACGCCGGCGATGAAGACCTGCCCGATCATCTTCTGGCGCGGGGTCAGCCCTTCGCCCTGACGCGCCGTGCCACGCGCCCGTCGAAAGCCCTGCCAGTCATCGACCGCCCCCAGCGCTGCGAAGCCGATCATCACCACCAGCGGCAGCAGGATCGACGCGCCGGTGACGGTGCGAATGACATTGACCAGGTTGAGCGCGGCGGTAATCGCCAGAGTCGGCAGGAGGATCAGGATGCCGCCCATCGTCGGGGTCCCGGCTTTGTGTTCGTGCTGCTTCAAGCCTTCGCGGATCTGTTTGCCGGCGCGCAGGCGTCGCAGAATCTCCACCAGCGGTCCGCCCCAGATTACACCGAGCAGGAACGCCAGCGCGCCGACCGTCAATGCAAATGGCAGTCCATTGCCCATAAACCCGTTGTCCTCGTCGTGAACCGTCAGCGCCGGATATGATTGACCGAACCGCCCTGCGCCTGAAGCGCCAGACGCACATCGTCCGTCGGGATTTCCAGCAGGATCACCAGCCGTTCTGCCAGCTGGCGAAAGGTCGGCGCGGCGGTCTGCGAACCCCAGTATTCCGCCGGACGGTCGAGCTTGACCAGGATCGACACCTGTGGATCATCCGCCGGGAAAAAGCCGACGAAGGAGGCGATGGATGTCCCCTGTTCGTAGCCGATCGGCGTGGGAATTTCCGCCGTCCCGGTTTTGCCGGCAATCGAGTAGCCGGGCAGCGACGCCGCGCCGTCCAAGCCGTCGTTCACCACCGCGACCATCATTTCGCTGACAATGCCCGCTGTCTCGGTGGAGATCGGGCGTCCCAGGTTCGCCGTCCGCGCCGGAATCGCCTCGTCGCCATCAAGAATCTGATAGACGACGCGCGGCTGCATCATCAGCCCGCCGTTGGCGATGGCGTTGACGGCGGTCAGCATTTGCAGCGGGGTAACCGCGACGCCCTGACCAAAGCTGTTGGTGCACAGGTTCTTCTCGTTCCAGATCGGGTCGCCCGGCGTGGGCAGCTGACCCGCCTGCTCGCCTTCGAGATCGACCCCGGTCAGGCGTCCGATGCCGAACTTGCCCATCATCGAATAGAAATCGGTCGCCCCCATGCGCGTGCTGATCGTCGACGTTCCGACGTTGAGGGATTGCACCAGGATTTGCGTGACATCGACGACGCCGCGCGCCCCGCCATCCCAGTTGCGGATGCCCTCGCACGCCCCGCCCAGGCTGCCCTGATCGTTGTAGGTGAAGTCCGGCGTGACCGCGCCGGTCTCCAGCCCAGAGGCGACCGTCAGTACTTTGAAGATCGACCCCGGTTCGAACTGCTGTCCAATCGCCGGGCTGGTCAGCACGCGCGCATCCGCCGTGTCGTAGGTGTTTGGATCGAACGACGGGAAGGAAGCCATCGCCAGGATGTCGCCGTTGCGCGGGTTCATCACGATGATCGTCCCACCGGTGGCATCGTAGCGGTCGATGGCGCTGATCAGCTCGCTTTCGACCACAAACTGCACATCGCGGTCTATCGTCAGCAGGATATCCTTGCCGCGATCCTGCTCGAAGTCGATGAGCGGAACCTCAAAGGGGATATTGCTCACCCGGCGCGTGCGCACTTCGCCGGCAAGCTGGCTGTTGTAATGCCCCTCGACGCCAAAATAACCGCGCAGGTCGCCGGCGACGAAGCCGATCACCTGGGCGGCAACCGGTCCCTGGGGGTAGCTGCGACGGGGCACCGTGTCGAGGGTGATCTCATCAAGGTTGAGCGAACGCAGCCCCGCCGCCTGATCGGCGCTGACATTCGCCGCCACCTGCACCCAGGGCACATCCTGGTTCATGAGGTCGAATAATTCCAGCTCGCTCACGTTGATGATCGCTGCCATCTGCGTGGCGGTCTCGCGCGGATCGCTGATCAGCGCCGGGCTGATGCCGACACGATACTCCAGCGTGTTGACCGCCATCGCTTCGCCGTGCCGGTCGTAGATATTGCCGCGCGCCGTCGCCAGCTGAAGCGTACGGGAGTAACCGCTGTCGCGCAGGTTGTTGAGATACGCCTGGGTTTCGGCATCGAGCGGAAACTGAAAGGACAGCAGACGAAACGCCAGGACCAGGCTGGCGGCGATCAAGCCTAGGACGACGATGGGCAGCCGCTGCCGCAGGGTTTGCTGTTGCGGAAAAGTCGTGCTGGTCGCCATGTGCCTTACTGCGCCTCTTGACCGAACGTTTCAAGCTGCCGGCGGATGTCGTCGAAGAGCGCGTCGACCCAGCCGCCGAAATCCTCATTATAGTCGGGCAGCGCACCGGCATCAGAATCCAGCGGGACGATCTGAATCTCGCGTTCGGGATCGTAGCCATCGACCACGATGTAGATGATCTGGTCGGCGTCTGCCGGGATGAAGCCCATCGCTTCAGCGCGTGCCTGCAGGCGGGGCATGCTCTGCAGGATGGCGATCTCGCCGCGAAGCTGTTCGACCGACTGTTCCAGCGTATTGCGCGCGGAAATCATGTCGTTCAGCTGACGCCCCAGCGCCGACATGTGCGCCGACTGCGACAGATACAGGGCGCCCATGATCACGGCGACGAACAAACCCAGCGTCGCCAGCGCCACCGCCTGTCGCTGCGGTCGCCAGCGAGCGCGGTCGAGGACGTGTCCAAACCAATCACCGCGTGCCTGCATCGCGTTTCCTGACTACGCGCAGTTTTGCGCTTCTGCTGCGTGCATTATGCGTGATTTCAGCCTCGTCCGCCACTATCGGCTTGCGCGTGAGCAGCTCGACGCTCGCCCGATGCCCGCACACGCAGACCGGGATCTTCGGCGGGCAGATGCAGTCGGTCGCCGCCAGCCTGAAGGCGTCTTTGACTAACCGATCTTCCAGGCTGTGGAAGCTGATCACGGCAAGGCGTCCCCCCGGACGCAGCAGATCTATCGCCTGCGGCAGGGCACGCTCGATGACGCCCAGCTCATCGTTGACGGCGATGCGCAGCGCCTGGAAGGTCCGCGTCGCCGGATGGATGGCGTCACCGTGACGGGGCAGCGAGCGTTCAATGACCGCAGCGAGCGCGGCGGTGGTCGTCAGCGGGCGGGCGCGGAGGATGGCGCGGGCGATGCGGCGGCTCTCGCGCTCTTCACCGTAGCGAAAGATCAGGTCGGCGAGGTCATCCTGATCCAGCGTGTTGATCAGGTCGGCAGCGCTGAGTCCGCCAGCATCGGGGTCAAAGCGCATGTCCAACGGCGCGTCGGCACGGAATGAGAAACCGCGCTCCGGAGTATCGAACTGCATGGAGGAGACGCCAAAGTCGAGGAGGATGGCGTCCACGCCGTCGGACCAACCGATCCGCTCCGCCTCGAGCCGCATGTCGGCATAGCTGGCGTGGACGATGCGCGCCCGGTCGCCAAAGGACGCGAGACGGTCGGTCGCCAGACGGATAGCGGTCGGGTCCAGGTCGAAACCCAGCAGCGCGCCAACTCCGCCTTGCAGCAGCGCGGCGCTGTGCCCTCCTGCCCCGACGGTTCCATCGATGAGGCGCGCCGCCGGCAGCAGATGATCGAGGATCGGTTGGAGCAAAACCGGTATGTGCATCAGTGCCTTCAGGCGGGGATCGCGCCGAGCGCCAGCGGCGTGGTCGTCGGCTGTTCGCTGCCGCCCGCCGGTTCGACCGAGATGCCCAACGCCTGATAGTCGGTCAGCGAGGCATCGACGCCGAAGGTCAGCCACGCCCACCCGGTCGCGTCGGGACTGAAGACGCCGGCGCTCTGCGGCTGACCGTCGGCGATCAGCCACAGCTGATAGGTGTAGTCGCCGTCAAGCGCCGGCAGCTGATCGGTCACCAGCGCGATCTCGTTGGTCTCGGGGTTCCAGTACAGCGTGGCGAGGGGCACAAGCTGCGCGTCGTTCGACTGCAAGCCGATGCGCTGCGTGTTGAGATCGCTCATGAAGTCCAGCGCCCGGTCGCTGCGGTTGAGCGCCCGCGTGAGCTGCTCGCGCGAGGCGTTCAGCTCGCCGCGCACGCCGCTTAGCTGCGCCAGCCAGAAGAGGTTCGTCGCCAGGAGCAGCAGCGCGGCGGCAGCAGCCAACCCCCAGGCGAGGATGGGGCGGCGCGGGCGCGCAGTCGGCGGCAGAACTGGCTTCTCCTGTCGGGGGAGGGTGGCGACGCCCTCGCGCTCCGCCAGTCGGGTCATCATCTGCGCCTTCAATCGCGGCGGAGGGGCAGCGGGCGCGGCACTTTCGGCAAGCACGCCGGCGAGGGCAGCCAGTTCCGCCAGTTCGCGCGCTGCCTCCGGGCAGCGGGACATCAGCAGGCGAACACGGGCGCGCTCTTCCGGCGTCGCCGTGCCAAAGGCAACCGCCGGCAGCAGATCGCGCAGTTCGTCGCAATCCTTGCCCGGTGTCTCCATGCCTGTGCTGCGTGTGCCGCTCATCGACTGCTCTCGTCCCGCCCTTTCGACAGGCTGGTCCTTTCCTCTATTGTATTCGTCGGCGCGCCGGCTCACAGATTGAATTGAATCGGACGCCCTGCCGCGACTTACCTTATCCGTAACGCATCCACAATGCCCGCAGCGTGATCAACCCCTGGCGGATGCGGCTTTTGACCGTCCCAAGCGGTTGGCTAAGATGCGCCGCGATCTCGCTGTGCGACATGCCTTTGAAAAACGCCAGTTCGATGACTTCGACCTGCTCACGGGGAAGCTGCGGAATCAGTCTGCCGAGCGCCTCGCCGCTCAACCATTCTGCCTGATCGACCGGGCTGTCACTGCCGATCAGGTTCGCCAGTTCATCGACATCGAGGGGATGGAATGGCGTCTGCCGGCGTTCACGGCGCAGTCGGTCAATCGCCGTGTAGCGCGCCAGGGTGAGCAGCCAGGTGGACAGCTTGCCGCGCTCGGCGTTCCAGCGCTCCGCCTGATCCCACACCTTGAGGAACGTGTCCTGGGTAACTTCTTCCGCCAGGGCAGCATCGTCCAGGACGCGCATCGCCATGCCGTAGACCCGCCCGGCAAAGCGGTCATAGAGGTCGGACAAGGCACGCTGGTCGCGCACGATGATCCGCCGCATCAAAGCCGCTTCTTCGGCAACCGGGTTCAGGCTCATGTCCCTGCCAGAATCGCGCTATAAGCCGGTGGAATGGGATAGTAGGCATTATAGCATGTTGTAAAGCTGTCGTACTACGCTCCGCAGATGTCCTGCCTCGTGGAGGTCGGTGCTGTCGCTGAACTGATCGATGCTGCCGATGCGCCCGCGAGAGGCGATGCCCTGCACCTCAGGATCGGTGATCGCTGCCAGCAGCGCAGCGGCAAAATCGCTGCCGTGAATGACCTGGAAGGGTCTGCCAAAGAACGGTGACGGGTTTTCCGGCAGCGGCGGCGTGACGCCGAGCCGGTTGTGACGGCGTGCCAGCGCCGAAAATGCCTCGCCGAGCGCCTGTTCGCGTTCCTGCCAGGTCGCCGCGCCCTGCGCCCGCCGCAGGAGCGGGGTCATCTCCCCCGCGCACGACAGCCGCGCAAACGCCGTCCCAAACCACTTGGGATACGGGGCATAACGGCGTTCCATCAGAAAGCACAGGGACATCACGTCGCGGACCAGCCGGGAACCGATCAGCGCCGATCCGAGTTCGTCTCCGACGTACCCGGCGCGCGGCATCAGATGTTCCTCCTGCCCGATGCGCTGCCAGCCGCACGCCATCAGGTACAACCACACATCATGCGGATACCAGGCAAGCCGGTCGCGCATGGAGGTAATCTCGCCAACGCCGTCGAAGTGGACCGCGCCTGCCGTGACCTCCAGCAGGTTCTGCTGCGGAAAGGACAGCCAGTCGGCGGCGGTCAGCCCTTCGCCGGGCGTCCAGTGAAGCGTGTTTTCCAGGAACGCCTCGACGGTCATCGCCCAGACGTGGTGGCGCAGCGGTCGCGCGGATGTCCGGCGCATCACATCCATGCCCGCCTCTGCCTCAGAATCGCCGTAGCCGACCGGGTAGCCGGCGATCTCCAACGGCAGTTCCTCGCCCATCAGCCGGTGGATGGCATCCTTCAGGTCGGCGTCGGCGGTGCGCAGGAAGAGATGCACCGCCAGACCCCAGAAGTGATCGGACGACATCTCGGTGTCGTAGCCGAGGACATCGCTGCCGCTGCCCACATGTGCGGCGGCGTGCGGCAGATCAGGGAAATGGCGGTCGAGGATCGGGCGAACCGCCTCAAGGTAGAGGCGGCGGCTGAGTTCGATTCCGGGGATGAAGACTGCCATTGCGGGTCCATTTCCCGGACGTGGGGCGCCGGGGCATTCCGACAGAGTATTCAGTATATCACCCGGCAACTACCATTTGTGAGCGCGCTTAACGCCGCGAGGGGAGCGCCAGCCGTTCCTCAACGGCGACAAAGGCGGTCATATCCTCGAAAAACGTCAGGACGGGCTTCCCTGTGTTGACCACGCCGATTTCGCCGCGCAATTCATCGCCCCGACGGCGGCGCAGTTCGGCATAGATGCGGCGCTCATCCTCGTTGAGGTGGATGATCTGGTACGCCAGCGTCAGGTGGAATTCGTAGGCGTCGTGGTCCGGGTAGCGCACGCCCGTCGCCAGGGAGAGGTCTCGGCGGTAATTGCGCAGCCCCGTGTAGGTCTCCTCGTCAGCCGGGCTGAGCCGGAAACTCAGCCCCCAACCGCCGAGAAAAGTCATGACCATGCGGAAGTTGTCCGGCGCGGGAACCAGCGGAACAGTGTCGATGAAAAACTGGTCAACCTGTGACAGCGGCGCGTCGAGCGGCAGGCGTGAGGACCATTCCTCAGGTGTCCGGCGCGGCTCGCAGATCAGCGAAAAGACGGTCATATGAAAGCTCGACGGCGGCAGCAGACCAAACTTGTGAGCAAAAGGCAGCGCGCTCAATTCGGCTTGCAGCGCCTCGCCCGCCCGATAGATCGAGCTGGCGGGGTCGGGGAAGCAGATGATAGTCACGCCGGGGTAGGACCGGGGCGAACCATCTTCGTTGAACTTCTCGCCAACGTGATAGGTGTACTGGTCGGACACGGGTATCTCCCTCGTTGGAACCGGGATGAGAACGAGGCATGCTCATCAGATCATGCCTCGTTCAGATAGTGCATTGTACCGCGTGCTGACTAGCCGCCGACGGTCAGGTTATATTCCGCAAGCAGCTCGTTCGAGGTCGCCACCGCCGCATCCAGGGCTTCCTGAGCCGAGGCATAGCCGCCCGTGAAGTACTGGTCAAATGCTGCTACGTAGTGCGTGCGGTAGGGTACGAAGATGCCCGAAACGTGGGCGGTGTTGGCGTCGGTGATGCCGGTAAGACGAAGCTGATTGAGTGCAACCTGGAACTGCGGATACTGCTCAAGACCAGCCTGCATTTCCGCCTGTTCGTAGGCAGCCATGCGGACCGGGATGTAGCCGGTGTTGACCGACCAGAATGCCTGAATCTCGGGGGTCAGCGCGAACTTGATGAAATCCCAGGCGCCTTCCTGCTGGTCGGTCGTGCCGACATCGGTGATCCACAGCGACGCGCCGCCGACGATAGTCTTGCCGGTCACGCCTTCATTGCGCGGAAGGTAAAGCACGCCGACTTCGACACCTTTACCGGCGCTCTCCGCCGCGGAAAGCAAGCCGCGCAGAGAAGCGATGCTCGCCCAGTGCATAGCGACTTCGCCGTTGGCGAAAGCCGAGGCGGAAGCGGTCTGTCCTGCGCCCGCCTGCCCATAGTAGACGGCGACGCCTTCATCGACCAAACCCTTGAGGAATTCGACCCACTGAACGCCGACAGCGTCGTTGTAGGTGTATTCGGTCATGCGCTCGCCGGCGCGTCCGTTGTTCGGCGTACCCATGAAGGCGTCGTGGACGGCGTGAATCTGTTCCAGGAACCAGCCTTCGCCGTAAATGCCCATGCCGTAGCGGGTGGTGTTGCCGTTGGCATCCTTGACGGTCAGGGCGCGGGCATAGTCAGCCACCTGATCGAAGGTGACCATCGGCTCATCCGGGTTGATGCCGGCAGCGGCGGCGGCAGCACGATCGATGTAGAGCATGGCGGTCGAGGAATTGAACGGGGCAGACCACAGCGTGCCGCCGATCTGGTAGTTGGCGCGCACCGCCGGTTCCATATCGTCGATCACGTCCATCATGCCGTCGCGCTCGAAGAACTGCTGAACGGGGATCGTGCGACCGGTGTCGATCATGCGCTGGCTGCCCGCTTCGAAGATCTGGGCAAGGTTCGGCAGGTTTCCGCTCGCCAAGCCGGCGTTGATGGTATTGATCGTGTCGTCGTAGCTGGACTGAAAAACCGCATTCACGTAGTAGGTGCTCTGGCTGCTGTTGTACTTATTGACCACTTCCTGAACGACATTTCCCAGATTGCCGCCCAGACCATACCAGAAGGTGATTTCGACAGCGCCTTCTGGCTTCGGCACGGGAGGTACTGGGGTGATCGTAGGCGCTTGGGCAAGCGCCGTTGTGGAACCAGACACGAAGGTCAATGCGGCGACTGCGACGAGCAGCATCGCCAGGGCGAAAACGGTAGCCTTCTTCATTCAGTTCTCCTTAGGAACAGACCGAAAGACAGACTCGCGCAA
This sequence comes from Anaerolineae bacterium, assembly GCA_016789005.1. Classification (GTDB taxonomy): domain Bacteria; phylum Chloroflexota; class Anaerolineae; order Aggregatilineales; family Phototrophicaceae; genus Flexifilum. The sequence goes on along the minus strand of JAEURA010000029.1, from coordinate 11,822 downwards.
TGCAGCGCACGCTAGCCTTTGAGCGCGCCCGAGGTCAGACCGCTGACCAACTGGCGCTGCCCAAGGATTAGCAACAGCAGTGTGGGCAGCATGACGATCAACGTCGCCGCCATCTGGGTATTGAAGACCGCCCCACCCTCGAAACTTCGGAAAATCGTGATGCCGACCTGAGTCGTGCGCCACTCGTTGGTGTTGGTGATCAGCAGGGGCCAGTAGAACTGGTTCCAGGTATTGAGGAATGTGTAGACAGCCAGCGTCGCGATTGCCGGACGCGAAAGCGGCACAAGAACCAGCCACAGATAGCGAAAGCGGTTGCATCCGTCAACCATCGCCGCATCGTATAATTCGCGCGGAAGCGTCAGAAAGTACTGGCGCATCAGGAAAATACCGAAGCCGCTGGCGACGAACGGCAGGATCAATCCCTGATAGGTATTCATCCACTTCCATTCGGCGATCAGCAGGTAGTTGGCGATCAGCGTCGCTTCGAAGGGGATCATCAGCGAGCCGAGCGCGACGAACAGCAGCAGGGTCTTGCCTGGGAAGTTGAAGTAGGCAAGCGCATACGCGAACAGCGACGACGTGAAGATCACGCCGAGGGTCACGCCTGTGGCGACGACGAACGAGTTCAGAATCCACCGGGCAATCAGCGGTTCGTCCTGAAACACGGACAGGAAGATACCCCAGTCGAGTTTCGAAAGGTCGGGCGGCAGCAGCGATGGCGAGATCGTCGGTCCCTGAAGCGCCAGCGACAGCGAGAAGAGCAGCGGCGACAGGAGAATCAGCGAAGTCAGGATGAGCAGCCCATAGACCATCGCGAAATACGGAATGCGGCTCTGGCGTACCCCGGCGTAGGCGTTCAATGGTAGTGCACCCTTCTATCCAGCGTGCGGTACTGGAGGATTGTCAGCGCGACGAGGATGGCGAAGAGAACAATCGACATTGCAGCGGCAAGACCATAGCGGTTGTCATACCAGAATGCGCGGTACGTCAGATAGACGAAGACAGTGTTTGGCGCGTCGGGCATGAGCAGGTGAAACTGGGTGAAAGCCTGAAGGGAGCCAATGCTGCCGATAATGACCAGGAAGAGCAGGGTCGGCGAGAGCAGTGGAAGCGTGATGTGGCGGAAGCGCGCCCAACGTCCTGCCCCATCAATCGAGGCGGTCTCGTAGAGGTCGTGGGGAATTGCCTGAATGCCGGCAAGGGCTAAGATGAAATTGAAGCCAATTCCCGACCACACGGTCATCGCGGCTACAGCAGGAATCGCCGCCGGTCCATAGCCGAGCAGGCTTGGCGTCGGTATTTGCAGCAGGTCCACCAGCCAGGCGGTCGCCTTGGTCGCCGGGTTGTAAAGCAGAGACCAGATGACGCCAGCGCTTGCCAGCGATATGGCGATACTGCCGGTGAATATCGTCCGAAATATCTGGATGCCGCGCACCTTCACGGTGGAAAGCAGCGCAAGCCCCAGGCTGATCACGGTGACGGGCGGCACTACCATGAGCATGAAACCAAAGCTCGTGCCGATACTGTTCAGGTACTCAGTGCGACCGCTGCCGTCCAGGTTCAGGATGCGCAGGTAGTAAGCAAGCCCGTTGAAGGCAACCGCCTGACCCGCCTGGTTCGTGACATTGAGGCTGAGGAAGACAGCACGAAAGAACGGCAGGTAAGTGAACAAACCGAAGACCAGCAGCGCCGGGCTGCAATAGAGCAGCGCGATGAACAGGTCGCGCGTTCGAGGGCGCACCCACCAGCGGCGCAAAGCGCGCAGATGGACTGTGTTCGTCGATGCCGACGACGAAGGTGCAGCGGGCAGTGACGCCGAAATGTGCAGATCATCTTGCATGGTTTGCATTCCGCACTTCGTCAGTCGAAAATCAACCTACGAAGCGTAGTGCGGCAAGATGATCGCCAATTTAACGGTTTGTCCGCATCTGTTTTAAGGCGAGTTCAAGACTTCCCACTACTGCGGGGCGCGGCGCTCCGGCAGCATGCCCGCGCTGTAGACCTTGCCCGGTTCGATGATGATCGGCGCCCCGGTCTCGACGGTGGCGAACAGGTCGTAGGTGGTCGCCCCGGTGATGCGCACCGGCACGATTTCGCCGACCGGCAGCTCGCCCTCGACGATGACGTAGCCATCGATCTCCGGAGCATCGCGATAGCTGCGCCCCAGGCTGAGCCTGGTATCCAGCAGGTTGCCGTCTTCGTCTTCGGCGTCGCCATAGCCATCGACCAGCACCGACAGCGTCTTGCCGACGTAGGACTGGTTCTTCTTCAGGCTGATCGCCTGCTGCGTCTCCATCAGGGCGTTCCAGCGGGCATCCTTCACCTCGTCGGGGACCTGGTCCGGCAGCAGCGCGCTGGGCGTGCCGATCTCATAGCTGTACTTGAACGCGCCGACCCGGTCGAATTCCAGGTCGCGCACGAACTGAAGGAGCGTGTTGAATTCCTCGTCCGTCTCGCCCGGATAGCCGACGATGAAGGTCGTGCGCACCGTCAGATCGGGCATGGCGGCGCGCATCGACGCCAGCGTCTCGTAAACCCATTCGACCTTCGCCGGACGTTTCATGCGCTTGAGGGTCTCGCGATGTCCGTGCTGAAGCGGCATATCCAGGTAGCGCAGGATCTGCGGGTGCTTCGCCATCGTCTCGATCAGCGGCGGTGTGACGTAGCCCGGATAGGCGTACATGACGCGAATCCAGGGAATTTCCGGCGCTTCGCGGACGATAGCATCCAGCAGGTGCGCCAAGCCATCCTTCAACCCCAGGTCATAGCCGTAGTCGGTGGTGTCCTGAGCGATCAGGATCAGCTCTTTCACGCCCGCAGCCTGAAGCGCCTTCGCTTCGGCGACGATGCTGGCGATTGGGCGGCTGACCGCCGTGCCCTTGATCTTGGGGATAGCGCAGAACGCACAGGGGCGGCGGCAGCCATCGGCGATCTTCAGATAAGCGCTCGCTCCCTGCTGCGCGACGCGCAGCACCTGTCCCTCGTCGCGTCCGACAGTCTCGGCGTCGGTCGGCAGATGGTAGAGTGGCTCCGGGTGTTTGCGCTGGCGCACCCGCGTGACCAGATCAAAGATGTCCATCCAGCGGCGCGTGCCGATCACGCCGTCCAACCCCGGCAGCTCTTCCACCAGGTCGGACCCATAGCGCTGCGACAGGCAGCCCGCCGCGATCACGTACTGCCCCTTACGCCGCGCTTCGATCAGCTCGCGCAGTGTGTCAATCGATTCCTGCTTGGCGGCGTCGATGAACCCGCAGGTGTTGACGATGATCACTTCCGCCTGCTCCGGCGCGCCAACGGCTTTCATGCCCTGGCGGTTGAGCACCTGCGCCATACTCTCGCTGTCCACCGTGTTCTTGGCGCAGCCCAGGCTGACGAGGCAGTATTTGTCTTTTCTGGATGCCATTCTCTCGTGTGTCCTACGTAACTTTCGTCGGGGTTGCGCCGGGCGCGGGTTCGCGCGGCGGCAGGATCGCCGTTGGCGACGGCGTCAGGGTATTCGTCGGAACCGGCGTCTCGGTCGGGATCGGCGTCACCGTCGGCGTGTTGGTCGGCGGCGGCGTCAGTGATGGCGTCAGCGTGATCGTCGGCGTGCTGGTCGGCACGGGCGTATCACTCGGCGTCGGCGTGATCGTCGGCGTGTTGGTGATGGTCGGCGTATCGCTCGGTGTCGGGCTGGGACCGGGCGTATTGGTCGGCGTCAGCAGCCCAACCAGCGTGCCGCTGTCCGAGGTCGGCGTCGGCGGCTGAGTTGGCGGTATCTCCGGCGTCGGGTCGAAGCCGGGACCGGTCTGCACCTCGACGCCCGCCGCCGTGAAGGTCAGGAAGACCGCCTGCCCCCGATCTCCGAAGACCGGCTGGCGCTGTCCGTTGTAGACGATACGCAGCGCCTCGGCATTGCTGGCGGCGATTTCGATCTGGCTGTTCGCGGGCACTTCCAGAACATCGCCCCGCCGCGCCAAGCCTTGATACTGGCTGACCCCATCGGCGCTCAAGCGAAGATAGGTGCGCTGTGTCATCTCAATCGTCACCAGGACCCCGTCACCGCTGAAATTGGCTTGAAGCGGCAGCGCCACCGTCGGCGTCGCCGGTATGGGCGGAAGCGGCGTGAAGGTCGCCGGGGCGGGCGGTACGCCGATCGACGTCGCGTTCGGATCAGACACAGCTTCCGGCGGCAGGCTGTCCACGTTGCTGCTGCGCAGAAGTTCCGCCGCCACGAAGATGATCACGCCGATCGCCGCCAGCGCCGCGACAATGCGCAGGAGTGCCGCCCCCAGACCGCCGCGCCGCCGGTCCCTCAGACCGGTGGTCGCACCTGACGCCATGCTGGGCGCGACCGGGATGACCGGCTGGGTATCGGTGCCCAAACGGGCTGCGGTGAGCGGCGGCGCGCCGCTGTCGCGCCTGCCGTTTTTGCGGCGGCGGCGGTTCCGCGCGTTCGCCGCTTCCAGCAGGGCTTCTTCGTAGAGGACCAGCGCCCGGTCTTCATCAAGACCGAGGAAGCGGGCGTAATTGCGCACGAAACCGCGAATCTGTATCGGCGCGAATTCCGGCAGCGTGAACTCGCCCACCTCGAAGCCTTCGAGGATGCGCCGCCGGATGCGGAGCGCGCGCTCCGCCTCATCCAGCGTGAGTTCTTTCGCTTCGCGGGTCTGGCGCAGAAAGCGCCCCAGTGCTTGGGGGTCCATGCCTCAGCCTGAACAATAAAGGGCATGGCGCTGCCATGCCCTCAAGGTCGCCTGATCGGCTGGAGGGAGCAGAAACAGCCGCGCTACTGCGCCGCGCTGTCCTGCTGCGGCGCGCCCGGATCGGTATCCATCATGACCACCGAGTCGCCCTCGTCGCCGCCCTGGGGTGCATCTGCCGGTTCGTCGCCGGCGGCGGACGCCTGAGCGCTGACCGTCCGCGCCGCCATGAAGTCGTTGAACTGCTCTTCGCGAACGATGATCACCTTGATGTGCGGCGATGCTTCGCTGCCCAGGCGGATCGGCACGTTGTGGGTGCCCACTTCGCGCAGCGCAGTCTGGCTGATGCGGCGGCGGTTGATGTCGATGCCGGTGACGCGGTTCAGCTCAGCGGCGATCTCGCCGGTCGTCACCGAGCCGAACAGCTTACCGGTCGGCGAAGCGCGGCGGGCGAAGAACAGCTCGGTGCCGTCGATCAGTCGGGCAAGTTCGTTGAGGCGTTCTTCCAGCGCCGCCTTGCGAGCAGCCGCCTGCGAGCGGAGATTTTCCAATTCGCGCAGCGCGCCGGGGTTTGCCTTCTTCGCCAGCCCCTGCGGCAGGAGCCAGTTGCGGGCGAAGCCATCGGCAACGCTGATGATCTCGCCTGCGACGCCGTGCTTGTAAACGTCAGACGTGAGGATGACTTTCATGAAAACACTTCCTTTGCAGCCGACGCGGCGGCGCGGGCTGAGTCTTGAGCGATGGTCGAAATGTTTGCGGATTATAAGGAGTTGACCGCCCGTCCTCAAGTGGCAATCATCGCATCTGCCAACCTGCCCGTTCACATAACGAAAAAAACGCAGTTCGATCTACAATGCAAGGTATGGACGAACAACAGCGAACCCTTCTTGTCCTCGACATCGGCAGTTCATCGGTGCGCGCCGCTCTCTACGACGGGCGGGCGCAGCCCATCTTCGGCGCGTCGATCAGCCGCGAGCACAGCCTGGATTATTCCGAACCCGGAGCCGCCACCGCCGACGCCCGCACCCTGCGCGGGTTGATCGAAACTTGCATCGACGACCTGCTCACCCACCCCCGCGCCGGGATGATCACGGCGGTTTGCGCGGCGGCGTTCGCCGATTCGCTGGTCGGGCTGGACGAGCGCGGCACGCCGATCACGCCGGTCTACACCTATGCCGATACGCGCTCGGCGGGCGTCCTGGGCGATCTACGAAGACGCTTCGACGCCGAAACCGTGCACCAGCGCACCGGCTGCGTCCTGCACCCGGCGCACCGTCCCTCCAAACTGACCTGGCTGCGGCAGAACGACCCGGCGCTGTTCGCGCAGGTTGATGAATGGGTCGATTTCCCCGCCTACCTGTATCGGGCATGGCTGGGCGAAGCGCACAGCAGTTTCTCGGTGAGCGCCTGGAGTGGGCTGCTGGACCGCCATCATCTGGTGTGGGATAAGCCCCTGCTCGACGCAACACAGGTCGGTCTGGATCAGCTGCCTGCCCTGGTCGATTTTGACCAACCGCTGATCGGGCTGCGCGACGCCTACCGGATGCGCTGGGCGCAGCTGGCGGGTACGCCGTTCTACCCGGCGGTCGGCGACGGCGCGGCGGCAAACGTCGGCGCGGGAGCCGTCGGCGACGATCGCGTCGCCCTCACGGTGGGGACGACAGCGGCGCTGCGGCGCGTGCTGACCGGGGGCATCCCAGCGCTGCCCGCCGGGTTGTTCGGCTATCGAGTCACCGCTGCCCACCATCTGATCGGCGGGGCGACCACCGAAGGGGGAAACATCTACGCCTGGGCGCGCTCGGTGCTCAACCTGTCCGATCCGCTCGAAGATACCCTGCTGCTGCGTCCACCGGACGCGCACGGGCTGACCTTTCTGCCGCTGCTGGCGGGTGAACGCAGCCCCGGCTATGCGCTGGATGCCACCGGGGCGATCTTCGGGCTGCGTCTGGATACCAGCCAGATCGACATCCTCCAGGCGGCGATGGAAGGCGTCGCCCTGCGCCTGGCGTCAATCTTCGAGCGTATGGGCGCGCCGGAAGACTGCCTGGTCCTGGCGGGCGGCGGCGTGATTCGGGCGTCACGCGCCTGGACGCAGATGATCGCTGATGCGCTGAATCATCCACTGCACATCATCGACTCGGATGAGGTGACGGCGCGCGGCGCTGCCGTGCTGACGCTCTGCGCCCTGACCGGGGAGCCGCTCGATGCTGCCGCGTCCGCCTACCCGGCGCACATCCGCACCGTCATCGAGCCGAATTCTGACGCCGCGCGCATCCTGCGGTCCGCCCGCGAACGCCTGGATCGGCTGTATCAGGTGCGGCTGTAAACCAGCGCCTCTCCGGGACTGGCTTGAACCGATTGTGTTGGGACGAAATTGGATGAGTACATCGAAACACGACGCTGTTGACAAACTGCTGGCGCAGATTCATGCGATTCGCTTCATCGATTATCCGCGCATGCTGACACTCGCCGAAGAAGCCCTGGCGCTGGCGCGCGAAGCCAACTATACGCGGGGAATCGCCCGCAGCCTGAATGCAATGGGCTGGGCATGCATCCGGTTATGGCAGAATGCCAGAGCAGTCCCGCTGGCGCGCGAAGCGCTGGCGCTGGCGCAAGCCAACGGTTGGCTTGAAGAAGAAGCGTATGCGCTGCTCGTCCTCGACAGCTGCCTGGCGCTGGCGGGTCAGTCGAACCAGGCGTTCGAAGCCTGTACCCGCATCCTGGAGATCGGTCAGGCGATTGGCAGCAGCGAGCTCGTCATCATGGCGCTGGGAGACATGGGCGTCATCCACGACGAGAGGGGTGATGGCGACTCCGCCATTGAGAACTACACCCGCAGCATCGCGCTGGCAGAGGAATCTGGAGACGAGGTGCTGCTCGTCTTTCCGCTCGCCAACATGGCAGCCTATTTCCTGAAGGTGGGACAGACAGACGAGGCAGTCCCGCTGATACGTCGTGGTCTCGAAATCGCCACCCGACTGAATTTCGCCGCTGGACGGGATTTTTGCGCCTACCTGCTCAGCGAGACTTACCTGGGAATGGGCAACGCGGCGGCAGCCGATCTGGTGAGCAGCGAACCTACGTTTCCAACGCCGCTGCGCGAACAGCTGCGCGCCAGGCTGGAGATACACCGGGGGCAGCACGCCGAAGCGGTGAAGCGTCTGCGACACCTCACTGAGACTCTTCCAGAGGATACCGACATTCCCCTGATGATCGGACTGTACAACGATCTCGTCGGGCTGTACAAAGCGCAGGGGAATTTCGAACGGGCGCTGCAAGCCAGTGAGACGCGCGAGCGGCTGCACATCACCTGGTATCAGACGCAGCTCAATAACCGCACCGAACTCGCCACGGCGCTGTTCGAGGTGGAACGGCTGGAGCGCGAACTGGATGAACGCAGGCGGCAGGAAGCCGCCAACCTGGAGCGACAGCACACCCTGCTCGTGCAGCGCCAGCAGCAGGAGCTGATCGACATCAAGCGGCAGGTGCTCGCGCGCCTGGCGCACGACTTTCGCACACCGCTGTCGGTCCTGCGCATGTCTTTCGACATGCTGACGCGCTATTCCGACCGCCTTCCCCCGGACCAGCGGGTTCAGCGGCTTGAACGCATCGACGATCAGTTTCGCGCCCTGGACCGCCTGTTCAACAACGCGCTGAACGTGCTGCGCGCGCTGGAAGACCGCATCATCCCGGACGCGACGGAGTTCAGCCTCGCATCACTTCGGGACTGGATTTTTGTGCCCGAAGCGCACGCCAGTCGGGTCATTCTGGAGGTTGCCGACTCAGATCAGGGGGTCCGCAGCGACCGGGTGATCATCCGCGAGATGCTCCACCAGCTGCTCGACAACGCGCTGCGCTATTCGACGGGTCTTGTGACGATCCGCCTGTCTGCCGATGCCGACGCGCTGACCCTGGAGGTTGAAGATCGCGGACCCGGAATCCCTGCGAACCAGCTCGAACACATCTTCGAGCCGATCTCCGGCGCGCACGACCCGACGAAGTTGAACGGGGTCGGCTTGGGTCTTTCGCTGGTCCACCAGTACGCCCACCTGCTCGGCGGCGAACTGCACCTCAGGACCGGGGCTGATACCGGCACGACCGCGCGCGTGACCCTGCCTCACTTCAAACCGGCAATGGTCGTACTGGAGCCGTCAGTTCAGATGGCGTGAGGCGATCCCCAGGCACGCCCAGCCCGCCAGGAAGGCAGCGCCGCCCAGAGGCGCAACCGCGCCCATGAAGCGCAGATCGAGGACGCTCAGCAGATATAGGCTGCCGGAGAACAGCACAATTCCGGCGGCGAACAGCCACCCTGCCGCCCGCGCCCACCGCCTGCCGGTCGGGGACACTGCCGACGCCACATAGGCAGCGCCGAGCAGCGCCGCCGCATGAATCAGGTGGTACTGAGTCCCGGTCTGATAAGTATCGCGATCGTCCGGGCGCGCCTCCCAGACCGCCCCCAGGGCGTGCGAGCCGAACGCCCCCAGCCCAACGCCGAGAAACCCGAAGACCGCCGCCAGCAGCACGAACGTCCTGTGCATGAAATGAACCCCTACTGCGAACGTAAGAAGACTTCAACCTGCTCGTGGGTCGGGATGCCTTTCCTGCCACCCGCCTGCGTGGCTTTGAGCGCCGCCGCCGCCGTCGCATAGCGCACCCGTTCGTCGGGCGGCAGCCCACGCGCCAGGGCGACGGCGTAGGCTCCGTGAAAGACATCGCCGCATCCGGTGGTATCGACGACCGGCACGGGAAACGCCGGATGGTGGCTCGCCACGCCGCCGCGCGCCAGCAGCCAGCTCCCCTCCGCCCCGCAGGTGATCACCACGACCGCCCGCCGGTCATGCCACAGCGCCCGCGCCGCCGCTTCGGGCGCGGTCTCGCCGGTGACACGGGCGGCGAAACGCTGCGAGACGATCAGGTGATCGGGGATGGCGATCAGCGCCGGGTCATTCGTCCATTCGAAATCCGCCACCACCGGCATGCCGGCATCGAGGGCAATCTGCGCCGGGCGGATGAGGGCATCGGCGTGATCGACGCTGATGTCGTCGATGAGCAGCGCCTTCGCCGCCCGGATGTCCTCGGCGGCGGGCAGATCATCATGCGCGCCGGTGCGCCCATCGACGGTGTAGAGGATGGTGCGCGTCTCCGCCGTGCTGTCCACGATGATGAAGGCGTGGATCGGGCGGGCGTCGGGGTGACGCGGCAGCAGCGACACATCCACCCCCTCCCGCGCCAGATCGATCTCGATCCAGCGCGAGATGTCGTCGTCGCCCAGCACGCCGGCGAACGCCGCCCGCGCGCCCAACCGCGCCGCCGTCACCAGCGCCGTCGCTGTCAGCCCGCCGCCGAAGCGCTCGACCCGATCCAGCTTATTCTTCGTATCCTGGACGGGAAACGCCGGCACAAACAGCAGGTCATCGACGGTGGCGCTGCCGATTCCGAGGATGTCCCAGCGTTTTTCCATCGGTTCAGTCCACCGCGCCTGACAGCCGGACCGCCTCGTCGGCGCTCACGCCGTCGTGAATGACCGCTTTGTAGGCGCGCACCGCTGCCGGAATGTCGGCGCTGCCCCAGACGTTGCGCCCGACTGTTCCGCCGCGCACGCCGACGCTGACCGCTTCCGCCAGCACGTTGAGCGCGTCGCGCAGGGTCGGCTGCTTGGGACCGCCGGCGGCGACCATCGGGACCGGGCAGTCGGCGACGATCTGCGCGTGCGCTGCCGGATCGCCGCAGTACGGCACTTTCACGATGTCTACGCCGGCTTCGACCATGCAGTGCACTACCCAGGCGATGTCCTCTGGATGATAGACGACGTTATTCTGGGCGTCGCGCGGGTAAACGTGACAGATGATCGGCAGCTCCCACTTCGCGCCTTCGCGCACAAAGTCGGCGACCACCTTGATATAGTGCGCCTCGGCGGACCCGCGCAGGAACGCCGCGACCGCCAGAGCGTCGGCGCCCAGCCGGATGGCTTCTTCGACGGTCACCAGTTCAACCATCGCCGAGTCGTCAGCGCGCACGGCGCTGGTCTGCACGATCAGGGCAGCTTGTCCGGCATAGCGTCCCCACAGCGACGAGGCGATCCCCTTGTGCATGGTCACGGCGTCGGGCTGCGCCGACATGATGGCATCAAGCGTCTTCCCAGTGTGTCGCAGACCCGGCGGCAAGCCAACGTTGTAGCCGATGAAGTGGTCGATAGCGATTGAACAGAGGTTGTGTGATGGATGGGCGAAGAGGCGCTGCATTCGAATCTGTTTGCCGAGTCCCATTAAGCTCACCTTCCGCATAGAGGAGTTCCTGGGCGATATTCTAGCGCATGGGTGAACCGTGCGCCGCTCAGATCGCGTTTCAGGTTACAATGAACATAGAAAGTTTGCTTTTGGTTTGATTGGAAAGGCTCCCCATGTTCAGACGAACTGCCGTGTTGTCGATCCTGGCTCTGCTGAGCGCCGCCCTTATGCTGCTGCCCGCCTCCGCGCAGGGCGCACCGCCTCAGGTGCAGCGGGCGCTCGATCTGCTGGGTCAGTACCTCAGCCGCACCGTTACCCTGGCGGATATGGACAGCTGGTTCTATTCGCAAGCCTTCTATACGGATACCGCCCTCGGCTGCACGCTGATCACCACCCCGACCTCGTTCGCCACGCCCGCCTCTGGCTACACGGTCGAACTGGTCTTCCAGGGCGTGCGCTACGAGTTCCGGGTCCGCGAGGACCTGACCGACGCCTTCCCCTGTGACGCGGCGCTGCTGGCGCTGGCGACGCCGGGCGGCGCGCCGGTTATCACGGCGACCGCTCCCGCCCCTGAGACGAACTGCCCACCCGGTTTCGCCGGTTATCTGCGCCCCCGTCTGGTCGTCGGCGGACAGGCGCGCCTCGGTGAAGGCGGCACGCCGAATCGACTGCGCGCCCTGCCGAGCGTCAACGCCGAGCAGATCGGCTTGATTCAGCCGGGCACGTCGGTGCAGGTGCTTTCCGGTCCCTCTTGCGAGGACGCCAGCCGAATCATCTGGTGGCGAGTCGACGCCGCCGGGACCATCGGCTGGACGGCGGAAGGTCGGGGCGAGGACTACTTCGTCGCGCCGGTCGCCGGCGGTCCGCTCACCCTGCCAGCCGAGCGGGTCGTCATCACCGCGCCGCTGCTGAA
>JAEURA010000335.1 GCA_016789005.1 Anaerolineae bacterium | reverse complement strand
ATTGACCGCCGGCAGCGCGGTGGGAATGAAGGTCGGCGTCAGCGTCGGCAGCGCCGTGCCGACGCTGTCTGGCAGTGCGGTCGCGGTCGGGCGCACCCGAATGGCATTCGGTATTGCCTGCGCCGTGCCGGCGGCGGTCGCCGTCGCCTCGGCGATCATCGTGTCGTAGGGCTTGTCCAGCGTGTAGATCAGCGCATGATCGCCGGTCGAGCGCACGACGAGCAGCCGGCGGTCTGGACTGATGGCGGCGTCTGCCGGGGCGAACCCGAACTGACGGCGAAACGCCTCGCGCACGATGTCCAGGGCGGGCGCTTCGGTCGTCTGAGCCGGCAGCGCTGGCAGGCGCACACGCCCACCCGTCTCGACACTGATCGCGTAAACCAGGGTATTGGAAACGCCGCCGACGCGCGGCGCGTAACCGCCGGCATACTCACCGCTCAACCCCTCGCACAGCAGTTCGCTCAGCGATTCCACTTCATCCGCCGACATGCCCTCAGTCAGATTCCGCCATTCGCGGGCGAATGCCAGCGCTTCATCAGTGAAACTCTGAGTCAGACAGGCTGGGACGCCGGCAAGTCGAACCAACGCGCTGGTCGCCTCTGGGACGGGCGTCACTGTCGGAGTTGGCGTATGCAGCGCGAGCGCAGCCGCTTCGTCTGGCGCGGCGCAGACTGCCTGCGCCAGACGCGCGACATCGTCCGAGCTGCGGTAGTAGGCGATGCGCTCCCACAGCGCGATCCAGGTCTCCCGCTCCGCTGGATATGCCTCCAGCAGGCAGGCAGGCGCGCCGGACGGATCGTACTCAATGCCGTAGACCCGGTCGGGCGTGCCACCGCCCGACCGACTTCCTGTCACGTACGCTGTCGTGTCGTCTATCCACCCATAACCGACCAGATTCGCCGGCAGGTCGGCTCCGGCGATGAAGGCGCGCTGACCGATTCCCATGCTGTACAGGGCTATCGCCCCGTTAGGATAATGCTGAGTCGCCGGGTTCGCGGCGTAGACCACCAGATAGTGATCCCACGACGGGCTGGGAACAATATCCGTCAGTGTCATGTCGGTCGGGGTCTCAAAGTCCAGACGCTGGCGTTCCCCCTTACCAACGTCGTAGATCTCTACGCCATGACTGCTTCGCGTCGAACTCAAGAGGAAGCGCTGACCATCTCGCCAGGTCGCCAGCCGTTCGCCGGTGAAGTCCAGGCGCTCGCGCCGCAGCAGGGTGTCGGTCGTGATGTCCCACAGCCACCACTCACTGTCTGTCATCGTGACGAGTCTGCGGCTGTCGTCGCTGAAGTAGAATTCGACAAACGCCGCGCTGAAATCCAGGGTTTCGTACAGCACCGTTCCGGTCGATGCGTCGTAGCGCTGCCACCCCGCCTGTATCACATCACCGGTGGCGTTGTACGCCAGCAGCGCATCGCCGGCGGCATCGGCGAGCGACGTTTCGAAGCGCAGCACGGGCTGCCCATTGTCCAGATCGTACAGCGTGATCGGCGACGTCTGCCCGACATCGCGCAGCGCCAGACGATCCCCGTCAGGGTGCAGCGCCATCTGCTGACCGTTGGCTGGGGCGATGAATTCCACGCTGCCGACTCCGCGCGTCTCATCGAAGATGTGCAGCAGCAGGTAGGTCTGGCGCGCCGCGGCAGTCTCAGGCTGGAGGACATCCAGCAGTGTGATGGTCAGCGGATGATAGTTCCAGTCAGCGCGATAGTCGTATCCGAACAGGTCGCGCACCAGCGGGATGATCTCACTGGTTCCCCCCTGCCCCATGACGCGCAGGATGCCTGATGGGCTGAACGCTTCGAAGGCGCTCATCTGACGCCCGTTGAGTTCGCGCCCCAGAGGAAGTTCGAAGCTCTGGCGGGTGCGGGTATCGACCTGGACCACGTTCCCTGTATCAGTCTTGAGGACGTACATCAGATCGCCGGCGGCGCTGAACCACAGCGAGACCGGATCGTTCTCAAATCGTTCGCTCTCGATGTCCTGAAACGAGATCAAGGCGTCGGCATTCGCGTCGATCAGTTGGTAGCGTCCGGGGATCGCCGCCAGCAGGATGTCGTTCGGACCGAGAAACAGGCTGCCTGACCGGTAGTCGAAGAAGGCGTAGGCATCGACACGCCCTGGCAGCCGCGAGTCGCCGAGGTCCAGCGCGGCGTGCACGTCCCACAGCCAGGGCAGCAGATCGATGTCATTTTCGCTGCGCCGCGTCGCCTGCGAGGCGGGGACGACGGCGGTGAACACGAGATACGAGTCGTCATCCGAGAACATGAGGGGTCCGGTCACGTAGTTTGACCCAGGCGGCTCAATCGAGGTGATGATCTGCCCACTGACCGTGTCCCACAATTCGACGCGGCGGTCAATCGCCAGCGCCAACCAGCGCCCATCATGGCTGAACTCATAGGCGTTGTAGGCGCCGCTTTCGTACAGCTCGAATTGCTCGCTGAGGTCGCCCGCGCTGAACAGCGACAGCGCGCCGCTGGTGCGCACCAGCGCGAGCTGGTCACGCTCGGCGTCGTAGCGAACGCCCACCGGCGGAATCGAGCCGATCTGCCGATACCGCCCAAACGACGCCGGAGGAGAGTCTTGCCCGAACACCAACCCGGCAATGCCGAGCACAAACAGCCCGATCACCCACAAGGCGGCGCACCTCATACCGTTCTCCCCTCGCTGCGTCATCGCCAGGCGACTCACGCCACTGAATAAAGTATAAACGCAAAACCGAGCGAGGGGTCCTCCACGAAACCCTGACGACAAGTCGCCGCGCCGCCAACTACAACATGACGATTGGCTATCGGCAGTGATATTATTGGACGCATGATTTCTGCCGAATAACGCTCTGCTGAGGAGATCGACTGTGATGGAACGCGCGAGTCGTGGTTTTGATGGAGCGCCGCACGATGCATCTTCGCGGCGATACCGGGTGCGCCTGCTGGGTCTGTGTCTGCTGCTGCTGATGCCGTTCCTGGGGATATCCGCACTCACCGCTCATGCCCAGGATGCCGCGACGTGCCCGGAAAACGTCCAACTGGCATTCTCGCGGGCGCTGGCAGCTTGCAGCGGGATGGACCCTGACACGGCGTGTTATGGCGATGGCAACGTCGCCATCGAGTCGCGCGCCGGGTCTTTCCTTTTCGATCAACCCGGCGACCGGGCGCTCCTGGATGACCTCCGCTTGATCCGCACGATCTCCGACGAATCGACCTTCAGCACGGCGATGCTGAAGCTGCACGGCTCATTCAACCGCGCCGAAGGACGGGTCACCACCGTCTGGATGTTTGGCGATGCCCTGCTGGCGAACAACAGCCCGCGCGCCCCGGAACTTGAGGTGACGACGCTCGGTACGGCAACACTGCGCGGCACGCCAACCGACGATGGCATCATCATCAGCCGCGTGTCGATTAACACCCTCCTGACCGCCAACGGACGAACCGTATCCGGTGGGTGGGTGCGCGTCTTCGCGCCTGGGCTGGACTCGATGGCGTGGGTGGAGAGTCAAATGCTCAGCGGCGGACTCATGCTGCTGGAACCCGTCGAGAATCCCAGCGCTGGATACGCCCAACCCTTCCTCCTGAACTTCCTGTCCACGGGCAGGGGCGATGCGCCTTGCGAGGGCGCGCCGCAAAGCGGCGTCGTCATTCAGACCGCCGGAGGACGCACCCGCTTCCCCTTCGTCATCAACAACACCATCATCGTCGTCGCGGGCACGGTCTTCATTCAGGCAAAGGCGGGCGATGCGCTCATCCTTGACGTGATCGACGGCAGTGCCGCCATCACTTCAGATGTCGCCCGCTTCAGCGACCTCAGCACCTTCCTGAACGTGCCCGCCGGCGCGCGCGTGCGGGTCGCCGTGGACCAGGTCGGTCTCGCCTCCGTGCAGCCCCTCTCGTCGGAACCATACGACGAGCAGGACCTGATCGGGCTGCCGCTCGACCAGCTGCCCGTGCCTATTCTGGACCTGCTCTCCCCACTTCCGCCGGAGCAGATCGCCACGCAGTCGATGGCGACGCTGTCCCCAGAAAACCAGGCGACGCTCGTCCCACTGCCGACCGTCGATACCACCTGCCGCCGCGAGATGCGCACCGATGACGATCTGCGCGCCGGTCCCGGCGACTTCTACGAGATCAGCACGCGCCTGCTGAGCGGGGCGCTGGTCGTCCCGGTCGTTCAGACCGTTGATCCCGACGGCATAGTCTGGTGGCAGCTCATCTCTGGAGCATGGGTCAGGCAGACATCGGTTCGCGAACGCGGTATCTGCGAGACGATCCCGGTCGTCGAGTCATCGCCGCCGCCCGCGACCAATGAAGTCTCTATGGAATCCTGCGAGCCAGTCAATGGACCGATCCGCGCCAACCAGCAGGTGACGTTCAGCTTCACACCGCCGGCGTTCCCCAGCCTGGGCGACGCTATGTCCGCGCCGACCGTTGATCCAGGGCGCATCATGGTCGACAGCGCTGAAAACCTGGCGGTCTTGGTGACCGAGCCGCGCCGTCTCACGGCAAATGCGATTTCGCGCACTTTCTATGGAACCTGGACGGCGACGCCTGGCGTGCACCGCGTCATCAGCGAACGGTTGAGTTACAGCCTGGTCTGTGACTTCACAGTCCCACCCGGCTAAGTCATGTCTCGCATCTTCTCAACGGACGAGCCGCCGGCTCGCCCCTACGGCACGTTGGTTGTAGGGGAGACCCGGCGGGTCTCCCGCTCGTGGTTTTCTTTCAAGATTCCGCTTAGCTTCCGCTGTTCGGTGCTTCGGAGCAGGGTGGAGGCTTGGGCGTGCCCACGCCTCCACCGCGGCGTCACTACTCCCACAGGGCAAAGGCATCAAAATCGATGAATGGGTCAGAAAAGGTTACAAAGTATCGTAGGGACGCGCTTCTGCGCGTCCGATACGGCGGACAACCAGAAGGCTGTCCCTACGGGATTGCGTTAACCCATCATGACCTGATTGAACATGTGATGCGTTTGCCCTGACTACTCCCATCAAGGTACTAGTAGCCCCATGATCAACGTGATATAATGATCGATGAGTAAGCATCCTGACGATCAGATTGCCGACGAACTGGCATCGAGGAGAACTATGATCGGGCTCAATACAAGGATCGTGGCGAGCAGCAATCAGATCTCGACCGAGATCCCGGATGAGACCGTCATTCTGGATGTTGCGCGCGGCGTCTACTACGGTCTGGACGAGGTGGGGACGTTCATCTGGAATTACGTCCAGTCGCCGCAGACAGTCCAGGCGGTCGTCGATGCCCTGACCACCGAGTATGAAGTCGGGCAGGAACAGGCGGCGCGCGATGCCGTGCAGCTGCTGGGTCAGCTCCAGGAGATGGGACTGCTCCAGATCGTCGCCTGAGTTCACTGCGGTTGGTATCAGGCAACCAGCTGCATGAATCTTGTGAACTTTTGGGCAAACACGTGACAAATGATTCGAAAGCCTGTATACTGACATAGGTGAATTATCGCGCATGCATCATCTTGCATCATTTGCATGAAACCCGGAGGAAGTACGCACATGGCACAAGCACCATTGGTATTGAAGCGTTATGCGGCGCCAACCCTCACGGTCTATGGTCGCCTTGAGGATGTCACGCTGACGTTCGAGAACGGCGAAGCTCCTGACAATGCCTGTAGCGATGGGCGCGGCAGCCAGAATTCTGGCGCGTTTTGCGGTACGGCGCCATTCGGCACGACGGGGACGGAAACCGAAACTGGCGTTGCCAGCCCGCTCCTTGCCGAAATCCAGCTTGTCGATCCTGCCCTGGCGCAGGAGATGACCGGCATCTCTTCGGGCGAGTAAGCCGACACACCCGGCGTCTTTTGCGGCGCGGAAGGTTTCGCGCCGCGGTGTCATGGTGCGCTCCTTGGTTGGCGCCCCAGCGTAATCTTTCCGGTCAGCAAATCAGCTATGTCGAGAGATGATCTCTCGACATAGCTTTTTCAGTTTATCGTGCCCCTGCGGCGTCTGCAAGGTGAATACAGGAAGGCGCTGCGCCAGCGCACCCGCGGTGACCATCTCCATCCGGCGCATGCCGCCGTTGGTGAGATGCCGCAGGTACATGTTCTGAAGCAGCGCAAACAATGCCAGGTTCCTCGGCATTTCGTTGATCGCCCGGTCCCTCGAACGCCCCGTGAGCAGATAGACTCCATCGAGCCGCTGAAAAGCCGGAATCGCGCCGGTGGTCAGCCAGCGCACCGGAATTTGCAGCTTCGGGCTGTCTGCCGCCGATGCGCCGCCCGCTCCACCGTACAGCGCGGCGGCAGCATCCGGCAAAAGCCGTACACGAGGCGGTCCCGCCGGGACAAAGAACCCCTCCTGCTGACCTGTTACCACGCACAGATCGTCGGAACGGATGCTACAGCCAACGCGCTCGAACGCCGCCGCCAGCGTGGACTTGCCCATGCCGCTGCGCCCGGCGACAGCGATGGCTCTGTCGCCGATATCGACCACGCTGGCATGCAGCGGCGCCACGCCTTTCAGCCGCAGCGCCAGCCCCAGCGCCGGACCGAACAGGTTGAAGGCGCGGAGCGCCGGGTCCATCCGCTCTGACCACACGGTGTAAATGTGGCTTCCATCCAGGGCAAATGCCGCTGCCACATCGGACTTCAGCCGCCACTGAAGGTAGCGCTCATCCAGCGAAAGGCGGATTGTCTGGTCGTGCATGGCTGCTGGGGCATCTTCGGCGATTTCCAGCCAATCGGTAGCGATCCATTCGGCAGAGTCCGGTTCCAGCCCCTCAGGCATGGTCCCGTCGATGATGTCCAGATCGACCGTTTCCGCCGGCTCCGTCTCCCTCAAACCGTGAATCGCCCCCGTACTGCGCAGGCGCAGCCCATAGACGGTGTAATAATGAAATGTCATGGCGCAGCCCTTCGCGAGTTCAGGTCGTCAACTCTTCTTCTGAGGATGGTTTCGCTGCGCAGCCACAAGTCCAGCATAAGGGGGCGCATGTGGCGCATCTGACCGGCATACGCCTGAGCGTTCGCCCCGGTGATTCTGGGGACTGCGCTGCGTACGACGTAGCGGCTCAGCTGATCGGTCGGCGTCCACTGGTCGATCCAGGCGCTCTCCGGCTGGGCGAGATGATAGCCGGCGAGATCGCCCAGGATTTGCTTCGGACGGCGCAGCACCGGCTCCGGCAGGATTCCCTGCATCGCCCGGCGCAGCAGGTATTTCTTGTAGAGCCAGGGCAGCGGATCGAGCCTCAGCAGGAACGCGATCAAGCGCACGTCGGCGAACGGATCGACCGAATCCGCCGGCACGAAGTCGGCGGCGACGAATTCGTCGTCCACGTAGTGATCCGGATCAAGGATGCTGCGGGCAAGATGTGGACTGCGCGCCCCCGTCCCCACTTCAGCCAGACGATCCCAGTAAAATGCCCAGCGGTCGCGAATGCCGTACTGCCGTTCGAAGTCAGGCGCA
>JAEURA010000319.1 GCA_016789005.1 Anaerolineae bacterium | reverse complement strand
AGATCGGGCTGAACCCCGGCGTCCCGGTGATCGCCGGCTGCCTCGATGCGGCGTCCGGGGCGCTGGGGGCAGGGGTCACCCGCCTGGGACAGACCAACGAGCAGGGCGGGCAGGCGGGCGGCTTCGCCGTCAGCCTGGATCGGGTGGTGGTCGAGCCGCAGCTGATCTTCTCGCACCACGTCCTGCCCGGTCAGTACCTTCTGCAAGCCGGGACGGTCGGCGGCGGGTCGCTGGGCTGGTTCCGCGATGTCTTCGGGCAGATCGAAGTGGACGCGGCGGCGCTGCTCGACGCCAGCCCCTTCGAGCTGTTCAGCGCCCAGGCGAAGGCGGCTCCGCCCGGCGCGAACGGGGTGATCTGGCTGCCCTACATGGCGGGTGAACGCACCCCGCTGTGGAGCAGCACGGCGCGCGGCGTGCTCTTCGGCATGAGCTACGCCACGACGCGGGCGGACATTCTCCGGGCGATCATGGAAGGGGCGGCGTTCGCCGTCTACGACAACATGCGCCTCGCCGCCGAGAAAGGCGTGACCATCAGCGAGTGTCTGGGGTCGGGCGGGGCGACGGGCAGCGCCGTCTGGTGTCAGATCAAAGCCGACATCTATGGCGTGCCGCTCATCGTCGCCCGCCGCGCCGACGGGGGAGAAGGCGGGCACAGCCTGGGGATGTTCGCGCTGACCGCCTGCGGTGTCGGGCTGGGCGACGACATCGGCGCGACGGTCGAGCGGCTGCTGCCCAACCGGCAGGTCTACGAACCTGCGCCGGAACGCCATGCGCTCTACGAGGAGATGTTCGCCATCTACCGCCGGGTCTCCCGCAAGCTGCTGGACGATTTCGCCGACCTCGCCCGCCTGCGGGCGCTGATGTGAGGGTCTGTATCTTTTCAACGGGCGGGTTAGCCGACGGCTAACCCCTACACCCGACACCTCGTAGGGGCGACCCGCCGGGTCGTCCGCATGGGAATTTTTTCAAGACCAGGCTTTAGCGCGCGACGATCACCGCCATCAGCAGCAGGGTCATCCCTGCGCCGATCGCGCCGCCGGCGATCACCTGGGGGACCGTGTGCCGCCGAAGCACCACCCGTGACGCGCTGACGATGGGGATCAAGGGGACGAGCAGCAGCGCCGTCGATGAGCCGTAGAACGCGCCGGCGACGACCACCGCCGTGGTGATGCTCATGGCGTGCAGGCTGATCTGCCAGACCAGGGTGATGGTCAGCATGACGGCGATCTCGATCAGGCTGATCAGCGCGAATTCCGGCATCAGCGGCACGTTCATCAGCGACAGGATGATCCATGCCAGCGTCGTGCCGAAGAGGGTGACCGCCATCGGGGCGTAGCGCTGCCGGCGCACGCGCACATGGATGTCGGTGATCCTGCCCGTCATCACCATCACCGCGATGAACAGCGCCGGCAGAACACAGACCAGCAGCACGTAGATTAACGCCCAGATCAGCGCCTCTTCAAGCGACGCTGCTGCGCTGTAGGCGAGCGGAAAAGCCAGCGCCCCCCATACCACCGGCGGGCTGAAGAGGTCAGAGACAATGCGCGCGATCTTCAGGCGAACGTGTCCGGTTTGCTCCATGCGATCTCAAACTACTGATCAATCTCATGTGAGTTTATCATAGGTTGATGCGTTCTCTGAAATGCGGCGTTTAAGAAAGCGAGAAGTTTTTCTCAATGAACGATCAACTGAACGGGCAGCTCGTCCTTAACTGGGCGATCCCGACCTACGCGCAGGAGTTGCTGTGGCTGGAGACCGACGCCGGCGTCGTGCAGACAGAGGGCGTGCAGGGGTTGTTCACCCTGCCCGCACCCGCCGAAATGATCACCCTGCGCTGGGGCGGCGCGGAGGGTCCGGCGCTGGCGCGGCTGCCCTGGCGCGCCGATACCCTGGAATGGGATGGCTCGGTGCGCCTGGGCGGCTACATCGACGCCCTGCATATTGCCCCGGCGGGCGAGATTGAAGGCGCACTGGTGGTGCTGCACCTGGGGGGGCAGCCGCTCAAGCCGGGCAGAGTCCCGTTCGCCACCGGCGCGGCGCGGCGGGCGCTGCCCTATCAGCCGCCGGATTTCTTCGAAGGCATCGATCAGGATGTGCCGGAAAGCTTCACCACCTGGATCGCCCTGGATGACAGCCCGGTGCTCACCCTGGCGCAGGACGCCCTGGTCAGCAAGCTGCGCGTCTGGTGCTTCGGGCGGCTGACGGCGGACAAGACCCGCTGGCACGAGCAGCTCGCCCTGCCGATCTGGCTCAGCGAGATGACGCTGTTCAACGTCTGATGCGGCGCTTTACACATCGATAACAACTCTGAGAAATCGCTGAGCAAAGCGTACTCGCGTCCGTTTTGTAAACTATGATAGGGGCGTCATCTGTATCTGTCTGGAGATTCAGCTATGAACCGTACCGGGCGCATCATTCTGGGGTTGGTCGCTGCCATCGCCGTCCTCGCCGTCGTCATCCTCGCCTACGTCTACATCAGTGGGGGAAGCGGTGAAGCCAGCCGCGAGGTCGAAAGCGAGTCCGTCAGCGCCGCTTCCAGCGCGACCGTTTTCGAGATTATGCAGGATGAATCGGAAGTACGCTTCATCCTTGACGAAGACCTGCGCGGCGTCCGCACCACCGTGACCGGGCGCACCAACGAAGTCGCCGGTCAGATCGCCGTCGATTTTGCCGCCCCGGCGAACACCGAACTCGGCGAGATCAGCATCAATGTCCGCACGCTGACGACCGACAACGAATTCCGCAACCGCGCTATTCGCGGGCAAATCCTGCTGTCGCAGCAGGACGAGTTCGAATTCGCCACCTTCACTCCCACCAGTGTCGAAGGACTGCCGGAGTCGGTGACGATGGGCGAGGCATTCAGCTTCACCATCAATGGCGATCTGACGGTCAAGGGCATCACCAAACCGGCGACCTTCACCGCGACGGTCACGCCGGAAAGCGAGGCACGCATCAGCGGCACGGCGTCGGCGGTGGTGCTGCGCGCCGACTATGAACTCAACATCCCCAGCGTGCCGGGCGTCGCCAACGTCGAAGAAGAGGTGCAGCTGGAGATCGACTTCGTGGCGGCTGCCGTCGCCGGCTGAGGCTGACGGGGAGTCCCTGTCTGGCATCGCCTCTCATCACAAAAAAACACGCCCCCGCGCCGCCGTGCGGGGGCGTGTTTTTTTGCGGCATTTGCCAGCAGGAGCCATCCGGACTTACCATTTATGCCAGCAGAAATGAAACATGCAGCTTACAACGAAATAGATCTGCGGAAACCTGCACGCCCCTTCTTGAGGAAAATGCCATGTTCATTCCGCGACGGTCCCCCTTTTTTCCGGTGTTCGTTACCTTCTTGCTCCTCGTCAGCCTGGCGATCCTGCCCCTCCCGACCGCGCATGCCGCCGGGTTCATCGTCTCCAAGACCGCCGATACCAACGACGGCGTCTGCGATGCCGACTGCTCGCTGCGCGAGGCGATGATCGCCGCCAACGCTTCGCCCGGCGCCGATTCGATCATTTTCAGCGCAGCAGCCTTCAATCCCGGGACGATCACCCTGACCAGCCACCTGCCGACGCTCACCGACGACCTGGACATCGCCGGCGGCGACCCGAACAAGGTCATCCTGCACGGCATGGACACCTATCGACCGTTCAATATCGCCGCCGGCGTGACAGTCAGCCTGAGCGGGCTGACGATCCGCGATGGTTTCGGCGGCAGCGGCGCCAATATCCTGAATCACGGCGCGCTGACGATCAGCAATTCTGTCATCTATGGGGCGGCGATCATCGGCTTCGCCAGCGGCGGCGGCATCTTCAACACCGGCTGGCTGACGCTCGACCACACCCGCCTCTATAACAACTCGGCGAGCACCGGTGGCGGACTCCTCAACGATGGCGGCGTGGCAGATATCCTGTACAGCACGATTTACACCAACACGGCAGGATCGGGCGCGGGCATCGCCAACCTCGGCGGCGGCATCGTCAACCTCTATAACAGCACGGTGCATACCAACACGGCGGCGAGCAGCGCCGGCGGCATCGAAAACGTGAACAGCACGCTTCGCCTGGTCAACAGCACCGTCTCCGGCAACATCGCCAACGGCGCGCTGGCAGGGCACGGCGGCGGGGCGCTGTACAGTCATTTTGGCAGTCCCTACGTGCTGGTCATCAACAGCACCATCACCGACAACGGGGCGGTGCAGGGAGGACGCAGCGGCGTCTGGGCGGACGCCGGCAACTTCGCCATCCAGAACAGCATCGTCGCCGGCAATAACGGCGCCAACAACTGCGATCTGACGGGCGCGACCGTCTTCGACAACGGCGGCAATATGGACGACAGCTTTTCCTGCGGCTTCGGCGGGACCAGCTACTCCAATACCAACCCGCTGCTCGGCACGCTGAGCAGCGCGAACGGCGGACCGACGCCGACGCACACCCTCCTGCCCGGCAGCCCGGCGATCAACGCCGGCATCAACGGCAACGCCATCGACCCTTCCGGCGGGGCGCTGCCGACCGACCAGCGCGGACCCGGCTATGCCCGCATCCTGAATGGCACGGTCGATATCGGCGCGGTGGAGGTCGGCTGCCCGATCTTTCCGCACACCGTACCGGCAGGAGACACCACCAATCTGAATCAGGCGATCACCTGCGCCAACAGCAACGGTCCCGGCACGAATGACGTGATCCGTCTGACCGCCAGTACTTACACCCTGACCACGCCGGCAAGTGGTCCGAACGGGCTGCCCCTGATCGTCAATGCCGCCGTCGCCGGGGCGCTGACGCTTCACGGGGAAGGGGCGACCATCGCGCGCAGCAGCGCCGGCGGCACGCCGGATTTCCGTATCCTGGAGGTCGGTCTGGGCGGAAATCTGTCGATCGACAACATCACGCTGAGCAATGGACGCCTCACCAGCAGCGCTTACTCCGGCGCGAACATTCACAACAACCTGGGGACGCTGACGATGACGAACAGCCTTGTGACGGGCGGGACAGCGTCCGGCACCCAGGGCGGCGGCGTCGGCAACTTCGGCGGGACGACGACCATTACAACCACCACCATCTCTGGCAACAACGCCGCCGACGGCGGCGGACTCTATAACGGTGGCGGCGGCGTCATGACGGTGCGCGAAAGCACGGTCTCCGGCAACGTCGCCGCTCTTTACGGCGGCGGCATCGCCAACGAAGCGGGAACTCTGAACCTGATCAACAGCACGGTTGCCGGCAACGCGGCGAACGGCAGCAGCCCGACGCTGGGCGGCGGCGGCGCGCTGGATATCTGGGGAACTTCCTCCGTGCTGATCGTCAACAGCACGCTCGCCGACAACAGCGCCGTGCAGTCGACGCGCAGCGGCATCTGGCTGGAAGCCGGGACGCTGGACCTGTACAACAGCATCGTCGCCATCAACGGCGTGGCTCATGAAAACTGTGAGGTCGGCGGCGGGACTCTCACCGATGGCGGCGGCAACCTGGACAGCGGCGCAACCTGTGGGTTCGGCGTCAGCAGTTATTCCAACTTCAACCCCCAGCTCGGCGCGCTGGCGGACAATGGTGGACCCACGCAGACGATGGCGCTGCTGATCGGCAGCCCGGCGCTCGATAGCGGCATCAACGGGTCGGCGGTCGATCACGCCGGAGTAACGCTCAGCACCGATCAGCGCGGGGCGGGTTTCCCGCGCATCTTCGGCGGCTTGGTCGATATTGGCGCGTTCGAGGCAGAAACCGCCCCGCTGTACGTGGTTCTCACCCTGGAGGGGCGTCCGAACCCCGCGCCGCATCCCAGCCGCGTGGTGAATGTCTATCTGCGTATCACACCGTCGGCGGGCGGATCGCCTATCCTCTTGCCAGGCATCGTCACCGACGCCAGCAGCATGTTCACGCTGAACGCGCTGCCGGTCGGCGACTACACCCTCTGGCTGAAGGGCGAGCACACCCTGGCGCGGCAGACGGTCGTCACCGTCTTCAGCGGGGGAACCGTTTTCGTCACACTGGTGATGAAGGAAGGTGATGCCACCAACAACAACGTCGTCAACATCGGCGATTTCTCGCTGCTGGCAGCGGCGTTCGGCACATCGCAGGGGCAGCCTACCTACGACGCCCGCGCCGACTTCAACGACGACAACGTCGTCAGCATCAGCGACTTCTCGCTGCTGGCGGCGAATTTCTCGCAGATCGGAGACGGCGGCATCCTGCCCTGATCATGCTCTGTCTCACCAGGGCTGTAGCAAAGTCAGAAGCCTCCTCCAATCCACGCTGTCCTCACCCCTCAGTCCCCTCTCCATTGGCATGGGGAGGGGAAGCTAAGCGCAGCGCAGCAGGGGTGAGGATGGGACTTTGCAGCAGCGCTGTCAGTCTCATAGCCCGTTCTTGACAAAAACAGCAGACGGGGTTACAAACTGTGCAAATGTACATTGAATGTGCATTTGCACAGTTGTGTATGGAGCGAGAACCCCGTCATGCTCGACCCCGAAGCTCACGAGATGCTGGCGCGCGTCGCCTCGATGTACTACGAGCAGGACATGACGCAGAACGAGATCGCCGACGAACTGGGCATCTCGCGGGTGAAGGTCTACCGCCTGCTGCGTGAATCGCGCAGCAGGGGCGTCGTGCAGATCAGCATCGACTGGCCCATCAAGCGCGACGCCGCCCTCGAACGGGCGCTGGCAGAAGCGTTCGCCCTGGACGAGGCGCTGGTGCTGAGGACGGCGCTGGAACAGCCTCTCCCCGTGCTGCGCCAGCTGGGCTACCTGGGAGCGCGCTACCTGGAAGGTCTGCTCAAAGACATCTCGTCGCTGGCGATCTGCCTGGGGCGCTCCACCTTCGAGGTGATCAACGCCATCCGCCCCGACCTTCAGGCGCACATCCGCATCGTGCAAGCCATCGGCAGCATGCCCTATCCCCGCGAGGAATACGACAGTTCGATGCTGGCGCGCCAGCTCGCCCAGAAGCTCGGCGGGCAGGTGGTCTATCTGAATTCGCCGCTGATGGCGGACACGGCGCACGCCGCCCAGGTGATCCGCAGCCAGCGCAACATCCAGCACGCGCTGACGATGGCGAGTTCGGCGGACATCGCCCTGCTCGGCATCGGCAACCTCGACCCGCAGATGTCGGGGTTCATCCGCGAAGGTTTTCTGAACGAGGATGAACTGGCGGCGTTCGCTCAGGACGGCGCGGTGGGCGATCTCGCCTGGCGTATCTTCACGCAGCAGGGGGCGATCTTCCCCTGCGACTTCAACGAGCGCGTCATCGGCATCAGCCTGGAAGACCTGCGCCGCATCCCGACGACGGTCGCCGTCGCGGCAGGCTCCGCCAAGGTCCCGGCGATGGTCGGGGCGCTTCGGCTGGGGGTGATCAACGTACTGTGTACGGACGACAAGACGGCGAGCGCGCTCCTGCGCTTCATTCAGCATTGACCCACCCGCTTTCGGGTGAAAGAGGAGACTGAATTTCATGACGGACACGATAGGCAGGGTCACGCAGCAGTGCAAGATCGCCGCCGGCTTGTTCTGGGCAGATTATGCCGTGCTGGGCGCGCAGGTCCGCGATCTGGAAGCCGCCGGGGTGGATTGGATTCACATCGAGGTGCGCGACGGCAAATACATGGATTTCGGCATGCCGCGCGGCGGTTTCGACATCATCGAGGGCACGCGCAAAAGTACCAGCCTGGAGATCGAGGCGCAGCTTCAGATGGTGCGCCCCAGCTTCGATGTCTTCAACCAGCTCAAAGACCTGGGCGTCAGCATGATCAGCCTGCCGATTGAGACGATGGGCGAACTGATGTTCCAGAGCATCACCTACATCCGCGAAAAGCTTGACCTCAAGGTTGGGGTCTGGGCATGGCAGGGCGTGCCGGCGGTCGCCTTCGAGCAGTACATCCACCCCTACGTCAGCGCCATCGAATATGAATGCCGCGCCCCATTCTGGGTCAACCCGACGGCGGGGAAAAGCCCGCACACCATCGACCCCCTCGTGGTGGCGACCGTCAAACGGCTGCACGAGATGATCGTCGCGGCGGGCATGGAGCAGAGCATCGAGCTGATGGAAGACGGCGGACTGAACGCCGGCAACGTGGGCGATTTCATCGCGGTGGGCATGACCGTCGGCGAGTTCTCCTCGCCCCTGCTCAAGGGACCGAACGGCAAACTTCAGCCGGGCACGGGCGAGATCGCGGCGGCAGTCAGCAGACTGCGGGCGGCGATGCGGGCGGCGAGCGACCAGTACCGCGACGCCGGCGGGTTGAAGTAGGACCGGCGCGGAGCCGGACGGCGGGGGACATCGATGGCGCAACCGGGCAGGGAAGGCGAAACACCGTGAAACCCATGAAGATCGGCATGGTCGGCTATGGCGGCATCGGGCGCGTGCACGCGATGGCGTACCGCTCGCTCCTGTTTCATTACGGCTTGCCCGCCGACGCCGTTCAGATCGTCGGGGTCGCCACTACCCGCCGGGAGAGCGCCCAGAAGGCAGCGGCGGAGATCGGCTGCGGGTTCTATACCGACGACTTCCGCGAGCTGCTGGCGCACCCGGAAGTGGCGATCATCGACTGCTGCACGCCCAACGCCTCGCACCAGACCATCCTGACCGCCGCCGCCGAAGCCGGCAAACACCTGTACTGCGAAAAACCCCTGGCGATGGGCATGGCGGACGGCAGAAGCATCGTCGCCGCTGCCGAACGGGCGGGCGTGCAGACGCAGCTCACCTTCAATTTCCGCTTTTTCCCCGCCGTACAGCGGGCGCGCCAGCTCATGCAGGACGGATTCCTGGGGCGCGTCTTCTCGTTTCGCGGGCGCTACTACCGCAGCAGCTACATCGACCCGGCAAAACCGCTGTCCTGGCGGCTGCGCAAAGCCGAGGCGGGGGGCGGCGCACTGGCGGACCTGGGGTCGCATGTCCTCGACCTGCTGGTTTTCCTGCTCGGCGAGTTCGGCAGCGTCCAGGCGACGCTCGACACGCTGATCCGCCAGCGCCCGGTCGCCCAGGGCAGCCAGGAGATGGGTGCGGTCGATGTAGACGACATCGCCCTGCTGCACCTGCGCACAGCGGACAACACGCTCGGTCTGGTCGAGATCTCGCGCATGGGCACGGGCGCGACCAACGACCTGGTGATCGAGATTTTCGGCGAACGGGGAGCGCTGCGCTTCTCCGCCGCCGATCCCAGCTGGCTGGAAGTGTACGACGTCAGCGACCCGGCGTCACCCCTCGGCGGTATGCGCGGTTTCCGCCGCGTCGAGACGGTGCAGCGCTACGACGGCGCGAAAGTCCCCGACTGGACGATGGCGCCCGACTTCGTGCGCACCCATGCCGAATGCCAGTACCAGTTCCTCAAAGCGCTGAACGACGGGCGCACCCCTACCCCTACCTTCCGTGACGGGCTGCACATCCAGGCGGTGATCGACGCCGCCGTGCGCTCGTCAGAGGCGGGGCGATGGGTAAGCCTGGACGAGATTTAGCCGCGCGGCGAGGACTTTTCGGGCTGGAAGACTGCCGCGCGCCTTCGAGACAGCGCGGCTGGTGAGAAAGGATGGCAAGTATCGGGCAAAGGATCGTTCGGGACTGTAATGCTGAAACAGGCGTCACTTAGGAAAATTAGGAGGGCAAAGCTCATGAAGGCACGGTTTTTGATGATGCTGGTGATCGTCGGCGCGCTGCTGTCGCTGGTCTCCGGCGCGGTGGTCGCCCAGGACGAGACGGTCACCGGCGACCTGGAGGTCTTCTCCTGGTGGACATCGGGCGGGGAAGCGGCGGCGCTGGATGCCTTGTTTGCGGCGATGAATGCCAGCTACCCCAACGTCAACATCGTCAACGCGACGGTGGCGGGCGGCGGCGGCTCGGCGGCGCGCCCGGTGCTTCAGACCCGTCTGGCGGGCGGCGATCCGCCGGACAGCTGGCAGGTCCACCCCGGTTGGGAACTGTTCGGTCAGTATGTCGAGCCGGGCTACGTCGCGCCGGTCAACGACATCTATGAATCCGAGGGCTGGAACGACGTCGTGCCGGAGCAGCTGCGCGAGATGATGAGCCGTGACGGCAACATCTATCTGGTGCTCGCCGGGGTGCATCGCGGCAACGGCTTCTGGTACAACAAGAAGGTCCTGGACGAGCAGGGCATCACCCTCGGCGAGGCGCTGAGCGTCGATGAATTCTTCGCCATCGCTGATCAGCTTCAGGCGGCGGACATCACCCCGCTGTGCGTCGGCGACAGCGGCATCTGGGCGACGGCTCAGCTGCTGGAAAACACGCTGCTCGGCGTGCTGGGACCGGAAGGCTATCGCGGCTTGTGGGATGGCAGCGTGTCGTTCAACAGCGACGAGGTCAAAGCCGCCATCGCCGTCTACGGGCGTATGCTCGACTACCAGAACAGCGATCACTCGGCGCTGTCCTGGGATCAGGCGGTCGATGCCCTGATGGAAGGGCGCTGCGTCTTCAATTCGATGGGCGACTGGGCATACGGCGAATTCGTCGCGGCGGGCAAGGAAGACAACGTCGATTTCGGCTGGGTCAGCCACCCCGGCAGCGAAGGCTCGTTCATGGTCGTCGCCGACGGCTTCCCGATGGCGGCGGGCGCTCCGAATCCTGCTGCCGCCGCCGGCTGGCTGAAGGCAATCGGCAGCGTCGAGGCGCAGGAAGCGTTCAACCCGCTGAAGGGGTCGATCTGCGCGCGCACCGACTGCAACCGTGAGAGCTTCGGACCGTATCACAACTGGGCGATGGACTCCTTCGGCAGCGGCGAGCTGGTAGCGACCGTCGTGCACGGAACCGCCGCCCCGGCGGACTTCCAGCAGGCGATGAACGATGCCGTGACGCTGTTCGTCGTGGATCGCGATGTGGACGCGCTGGCGGCAGCGCTGGCAGAAGCGGCGGTCTCTGCCGGGTTCGCCAGCGAATAACCATTGTTTGACCGGTGGGGGCGAACCGAAGCGGCTCGCCCCCGCCTCTCGCCGGGCGGGAAGAGTTGATTTGACGGTGAAACACTTTTATGGAAAACACGCGCGCTTCCAGTGCCAGCGCCGCCCTCGCCGCCGCTCCCCGGCGCAAGCGCGGCACACCGGTTGAACAGCGGCAGTCTTTTCTCTTTTTGCTGCCCTCGCTGATCGCCATCCTCATCTTCGTCTACGGCTTCATCAGCGTCACCTTCTACATCTCGCTTTCGAACTGGCGCAGCGCCGCCCCCAACTGGACGCTGCACACGCCGCTGTTCGAGATTTACGCCGACCTCTTCAGCAACACCCGCTTTCAGATCGACCTGCGCAACACGGTGGTCTTCACCCTGCTGTTCATCACCATGGCGGTGCTGCTGGGGCTGTCGCTGGCGATCATCATCGACTACAACCGGCGCTGGTTCGCCATCCCGTTCTTTCGCAATACGTTCCTGTTCCCCTACGCGCTCTCTTTCATCGTGACGGGCGTCGCCTGGCGCTGGATCTTCAACCCGGAGACGGGCATCAACCTGTTCTTCAACATCCTGGGCATCAACAACCTGCTGGCGGCGCAGGGGATGCCGCCGCTCAAACCGGGGTGGACGACCGATCCCTCGGTCGTGCTGTCGATCAACAACGCGCTCAGCGCCGTCATCCCCGCCGCCGCCGACTGGCGCGTGCAGCTGGGCATTCCGGTGGCGATCATCCCGGTCGCCATCGCCGCGACCT
Source organism: Anaerolineae bacterium (assembly GCA_016789005.1). GTDB lineage: Bacteria > Chloroflexota > Anaerolineae > Aggregatilineales > Phototrophicaceae > Flexifilum. Next base: position 2,621 of record JAEURA010000319.1, on the reverse strand, counting down.
GGCAGCTTTCCGGCTTCGTCATGGCGATGTATCTGGGCGGCATGACCACTATCTCGATGGAACTGCGCGAGGCGGCACGCATCGACGGCGCGACGGAATGGCAGATTTACCGCTACATCATCATCCCGTCGCTGGCTCCGGTGACGATCAGCGTCATCGTCATCCTGCTGCACGTCTCGTTCAAGATTTTCGACCTGGTCTTCGCCATGACCGGCACGGGTCCGGCGTTTGCCACCGATATGCCCTCGATCTTCATCTTCGAGCAGATGTTCAAGGGCAACAAATACAACCTGGGCACGGCGGCGTCCATCGTCATGCTCATCCTGGTGGCGCTCATCATCATTCCGTACCTGAGATCGCAGCGGCGGGGGGAAGATTCATGACCACCAGGGGCAATCAGGAGACGGAAGTTCAGATCGGACGCCGGCGCTGGCGCTGGGTGTTCGTGCTGATCCTGGCGCTGGCGGCGGTCTTCTACCTCACGCCGGTCTTCGTCATGATCAACAACGGGCTGAAGGATGCCCAGAACGTCAGCCTGTCCACCATGTGGAATCTGCCGGAGTCGCTGGATTTCGCCGAAAGCGGTTTCGTCGAAGCCTGGGCGCGGCTGAGTCCCAACCTGCAGAACAGCTTCGCGATGGTCATCCCGGCGACCATCCTATCGTCGCTGATCGGCGCGATCAACGGCTATCTCTTCTCGAAATGGAAGTTCAGAGGGTCAGACACGCTGTTCATGCTGATGCTCTTCGGCTTCTTCATCCCCTATCAGAGCGTGCTGCTGCCGATGGTGCGCTTCTTGCAGGAGATTCGCCTGTACGGCACGGTCGCCGGGCTGATCCTGGTGCACGTCGTCTATGGGCTGCCGGTGACGACGCTGATCTTCCGCAACTTCTACGCCAACATCCCGACCGAGCTGATGGAGGCGGCGCGCGTGGACGGCGCGGGGCTGGTGACGACCTTCCTGAAGATCATGCTGCCGCTGTCGATACCGGCGTTCGTCGTCGTCGGCATTTTCCAGTTCACCAACATCTGGAACGATTTCCTGTTCGGCGTGATCGTCGTGCAGAACCCCGACGCACAGCCGGTGACCATCGCCCTGAATAACCTGTCCGGCTCGTTCTCGGTGGATTGGAACGTGGTGATGGCGGGGGCGATCATCGCGGCGCTGCCGACGGCGCTGGTCTACATCCTGCTGAGTCGCTATTTCGTGCGGGGGCTGCTGGCAGGCTCCGTGAAGGGCTAGATCGTGAACGGGTCTTACGATTTCATCATCATCGGCACGGGCGCGGGCGGCGGCACGCTGCTCCACGCCCTGCGCGAAAGCGGGGCGCGCATCCTGGTGCTGGAGCGCGGCGACTTCCTGCCCAGCGAAGACGAAAACTGGCAGGTCAAAGCCGTCTTCGACCAGAAGCGCTATAAGCCGAAAGAACAGTGGATCAACGCGGCGGATGGCTCGGAATTTCAGCCCGGCGTCCACTATTTCGTCGGCGGCAACACCAAGGTTTACGGCGCAGCGCTGCCCCGGCTGCGGCGCGAAGACTTCGCGGCGCTGGAACACGAGGGCGGCACGTCGCCGGCGTGGTGCATCCGCTATGAGGACCTCGAGCCGTACTACAACCGGGCGGAGGCGATCTACGCTGTGCATGGGCAGGCGGGAATCGACCCGACCGAGCCGCCGCGCTCGCAGCCCTATCCCTATCCTGCCGTGCCGCACGAGCCGACCATCGGCGATCTGATGGGGGCGCTGCAAAAGCAGGACCTGCACCCGTTCTTCCTGCCGATGGGCATCGACCTGCGCGACGGCGGGCGCTGCATCCGCTGCAAGACCTGCGACGGCTTCCCCTGCAAGGTGGACGCCAAGAGCGACGCCGACGTGTGCTGCGTGCGTCCGGCGCTGGCAGGCGGGGCGGACGTGACACTGTGGACCAACACCCTTGTCCGCCGGCTGATCGCCGACCCCGCCGGGCGGCGGGTCAGCGGTGTGGAGATCGAACGCGACGGGCAGGTGCGACAGGTCCGCGCCGATCGGGTGATCGCCGCCTGCGGCGCGGTCAATTCGGCGGCGCTGCTGCTGCGCTCGGCGGACAGCCGTCATCCGGACGGCTTGGCGAATGCGTCGGGCTTGGTCGGGCGGCACTACATGGTGCACAACAACACGGCTCTGACGGCGGTCAACCCGCTCAAACGCAACCCGACCGTCTTCCAGAAGACGATGGCGGTCAATGACTTTTACCTGCGCGGACCGGATTTCGCCTACCCGATGGGCAACCTTCAGATGCTCGGCAAGCTGCAAGCCGGCATGCTGTCGATCTCTCAGCCGCTCGTGCCGGACTTCATCCTCCAGGGCATGGCGGGGCGCAGCGTGGACTGGTGGGTCATGTCGGAAGACCTGCCCAACCCGGAAAACCGCATCACCCTGCGATCCGACGGGCGCATCGTCGTCCACTGGAAGCCGAACAACCGGACAGCGCACGCCCGGCTGATCGCGGCAGCGCGCGCTATGATGCAGGCGGCGGGCTACCCGTTCGTCTTCACCCAGACGATGGGCATCGAGACCAATTCGCACCAGTGCGGCACGCTGCGCTTCGGCACGGACCCGGCGCAGTCGGTGCTCGACCCGT
>JAEURA010000314.1 GCA_016789005.1 Anaerolineae bacterium | reverse complement strand
CGCCTTGAGCGCCTCTTCGACTTTCTCGACACTGACGCCGGAGTAACGGATCTTGCCCTCACGAACAAGGTCATCCAGCGCGCCGAAGACCTCCGGTCGATAGTAGACTTCTGTTGGCGGGCAGTGGAGCTGTACCAGGTCGAGGCAGTCGGTCTCCAGGTTTTGAAGACTGCGTTCAATGAATCGGGCGAGATTCTGCTTGTTGTAGCCATCGGCAGTGTGCGGATCAAGTCGACGCCCCGCCTTTGTCACCACGTAGAAGGGTTCGCTTCGTTCTTTCCTTAGCTGCGCCAGCAGGCGCTCGCTGCGCCCATCTCCGTAGACATCGGCGGTATCGAAGAAGTTGATGCCAAGGTCGAGCGAACGGTGCAGCGCAGCCATCGACTCATCATCTCGGACATCTCCCCAGGCAGAGCCAATTGCCCAGGCTCCGAAACTGATCTCGGAGACCTGCCAGCCCGTCCGTCCAAAATCTCGATACTTCATCATCATTCCTTTTCGCTCAGGTCGGGTATCCACCACCTGCACCGCTTGCCACCCCACGTTCAGAGGCGACTCGCTGCGCATAGGTATCGCCACGATAATAGGCAACGGGGTCCTCCGGCACGCCCATCTCCTGGCGCGCTTTTTCGAGCAGAGGGCGGACATCCGTATGGTAGGCGTCCATGAGAATCATGTGTGTTCCTAACACATCGCCCGCCATCTGTCGTTCTCGCAGGGTCTTGAAATCCACGATCAGCGCCTTGGCGTAGGCGATCTGACAGTTGATGATGCTGAGCAACATCGCCTCCAATTTTGGCTCGATATTATGAGACTGATCGATCATGAAAGCGACATCTTTGGACCGAGGACCAGCAGCGACCAGCTCGAAGTAGATCTCGAACAGCTCCTGCGGATTGTTTGTGCCGACGATCAGATCGTCATCGGCGTAGCGCCGGGCGTTGAAGTGGAAACCGCCCAACCGTCCCTCGCTGAGCAGAAACGCCACGATGTGGGCGATGTTCGTGCCCTGTGCGTGATGCCCGGTATCGACCAGAACTTGTGCGCGGTCGCCGACCTTGAGAGCCGTCGCATATGCCATCCCCCAGTCCGCCAGGTCAGTGTGGTAGAAGGCTGGCTCGAAGAATTTATACTCGATCAGCATCCTGGCGTCCGCAGGCATATGTGGATAGACCGCCAGGAGGGCGGATTCCATCCGTTCTTTGCGCGCCGAAATGCTGTCTTGTCCGGCATAGTTCGTGCCGTCGGCGAACCACAGACTGAGCAGCGTACTTCCGGTCTTTGCCATGATTTCGCAGCATTCCACCATATGAGCGAAGGCGTTTTCGCGCACCGCTCCGCTGGGATGGGTGATGCTGCCCAACTTATAGTCGTCATCCTGGAAGAGGTTGGGATTGACCGCGCCAATGACGACGCCCTGCTGACTCGCAAATTCCTTCAGTGCATCGTAGTCGTCCGCCTTGTCCCATGGAATGTGAATTGCGACCGAAGGCGCAACCCCGGTCAGTCTGTGGATATAGCCCGCGTCTTGCAGTTTTTCATGGATGTTGCGCGCGGCTCCCTGCCAGGCGAAAGTCTTGAATCGGGTGCCGCTGTTGCCGTAACCCCAGGAGGGTGTCTCAATGTGCTGTTGTTTCAGCTGATCGATTACCCATGCCGTGTCAATGCCGCGACTTTCGAGCTTGTCCACGAGAATGTTGTAATGCGATGCGTTCATGGTGACCTTTTCAATTAGAATGTTAGTTACAATAGGGTTTTGATCCCTTTCATTGTTCGTCAGTGTATGTTGTTCCGAAAGGCGTGTCAACATGCGAGAGTCGCTTTTCGTTGAGGAAAGACGTCGCCTCATTCTGGATAATCTTCGGCAGGATGGGCGTGTGTCGGTCAAAGATCTGAGTCAGAGACTGCGAGTGAGCGCTGTCACTATTCGCCAGGATCTTCGCGCGCTGGAAGATGATGGACTCCTTGAGAGGACATATGGCGGCGCAGTCCCTCACGAAAGCCAGATCAACCTTCCTGAACTGTCCTTCCAGAGCCGCATGCGAAAGCGGCGGAAAGATAAAGAAGTCATTGCTGAAAGGGCGGCGAAGCTCGTTCAGGAGGGATTCAGCGTGGCGCTGGATGCGAGTTCAACCGCCTATGCCGCCGCGGAACATCTGAAGCAGTTCAAGAAGCTGACGATCGTGACGAACAGTCTGGTAATCGCCCAGGGGTTTCTGGATACGCCGCAGATTCAGGTGATCCTTCCTGGTGGACGGATGCGGCGCGATTCGATCTCGGTCGTCGGTTTTCCGCAGGGGTTACCGAACATCAATTTCAACATCGGCTTCTTTGGCGCACGGGGGATTAGTCTGACCGTTGGCGTGACAGATATCGATGCCGATGAGGTTGCAGTCAAGCGCGCGATGTTCGAGCGCTGCGTTCAGCCGGTGGTGGTCATTGATGGCAGCAAGTGGGGGCAGGTTGCCCCTTTTACATTCATTCGTCCCGACGAAGTCCGCCACGTCATTACGAGCAGCGATGCGCCAACGTCCGAAGTCGAGCAGATGCGTATGTCCGGCGCGCTGGTCGAGATCGCGGAATTGTGAACCGCGCCTACGATTCTTCGATGGGTGATTTGACATCTTTCTCTCAGCGAGTTAGACTGTTCAAGAACGAAAGTAAATGAAAATGAAATGGTGTAGTTCCTTTTCGTTCCCAGGTTCCCTGAGTCGGACCGGAACGCATCGTCCAAAGGCTGTCCGGCGTCTGTGGTGTTTTCGTGTACGGTAGGGCACCATGAGCAAAGTTATTGCGGTTGATCTTGGCGCGGAATCGGGACGAGTCGCGTCGGTTGAGTTCGATGGGACGCGTTTCTTTGTTGAGGAGACTCATCGCTTTGCCAATGGACCTGTGACATTGCGCGGAACGATGTTTTGGAACATTCTGCACTTGTGGCAGGAGATTTCCACCGGCATCGAGAAAGCAAAAGAGGATGCGGCAAGCATCGGGGTTGCCACCTGGGGTGTTGACTTTGCGCTTCTCGACCGTGACGATAATCTGGTTGCAAATCCAGTGCATTATCGCGACACGCGCACCGAAGGTATGATGGAATGGGTGTTCGAGCGCATTCCGCGCCGTGAGGTGTTCGACCGCACGGGAATCCAGTTCCTCGCACTCAATTCTCTGTACCAGTACTCCAGCGTTCTTCGGCGCACTCCCGCCCAGCTTGAGGCTGCTCGATCCTTTCTGATGATGCCAGACCTGATCAATTTCTGGCTGACAGGTGAGAAGGTCTCGGAGTTCACCGACGCTACCACGACACAGTTCTACAACCCGCTCCTGGGCGACTGGGACAGGCAGATGATCAACCGCCTGGGCTTGCCGACGCATATCTTGCCAACGATTGTGCAGCCCGGAACACGGATAGGTGCGTATCAAGGCGTACCAGTGCATGCACCGGCATGCCACGATACAGGATCGGCGGTTGTCGCGATCCCGGCGACTTCACCGGGATTTGCCTATCTGAGCAGCGGAACATGGAGCCTTCTGGGGCTGGAACTGCCGAAGCCAGTCATCACCGACGAGACCTACGCCGCCAATGTGACGAACGAGGGTGGGGTTGAGGGAAGCTTCCGGCTTCTGCAAAATATCATGGGCTTATGGCTGGCTCAGCAGTGCCGGGCGACATGGCGCGCCGCCGGCACAGAATACAGCTACGATGAGCTTGCTCGGCTGGCATCGGAAGCCGAACCCTTCCGCAGCCTGATTTTCCCCGACGACCCAAGCTTTAACCTTCCTGGTGACATGCCGTCGCGCATTCGCGATTTCTGCGCACGAACCGACCAGCCGATCCCTGAAACCGTTGCACAGGTGATGCGTACGATCTATGAGAGCCTTGCGCTGAAGTATCGCCACGCCCTGGATCACCTGATACGCATCAGTGGACAGACGGTCAACCGGATGCACATTGTCGGAGGTGGATCGAAGAACGCGCTTCTTTGCCAGATGGCGGCTGATGCGATTGGACGGGAGGTCGTCGCCGGACCGGCAGAAGGTACAGTGCTGGGCAACGCCATCGTGCAGCTCATCGCCGTTGGGGCGCTGACGAATGTCGCTCAGGCGAGGCAGATCCTTGCCTCCACAATTGACGCTGTCAGCTATCAGCCCAAGCACCGCGAGGACTGGGAAGGCGCTTACCAACGTTTCAGGAGATTGGTGCCGGAAGCAAGTCAGTAGGGATAATGCGATTACATGGACCCAATATTGACCTTGACAGCTGTATCGAAATCCTTTCCTGGAGTGAGGGCACTTCAGGATGTTCATTTCGATATGGTTCCAGGAGAAGTTCATGCCCTGTTGGGCGAAAACGGCGCTGGGAAGTCTACGCTCATCAAGATCATCTCAGGGGTGTACAAGCCCGACGGCGGTGAAATGCGCCTGGATGGAAAGTTGGTCGCCTTCAGCAATCCGCGTGAGGCGCAGGCGGGCGGCATTGCCACCATCTATCAGGAACTAAGCCTTTACCCCGAACTGACGGTGGCAGAGAATATTTTCATGGGACATGCGCCGCGCCGCCAGGTTGGTCCTGTGAAGGTGGTCAATTGGTCGGAGATGACCGTTCGCGCCAAGGAGATTCTCGCTTCGCTGAATATCCATGACCTCGATGTGCGCCGGAAAGTCGGCTCGCTGAGCGTTGGCAACCGGCAGCGGGTCGAGATTGCTAAAGCGCTCTCGATCAATGCGCGAATCCTGATCATGGATGAGCCGACCGCAGCGCTGACGGAAGCCGATGTTATTCGACTTTTCGAGATTGTGCGGCTCCTGCGGCAGCGGGGCGTCGCCATCATCTACATCAGCCATCGCCTGGGTGAGGTGTTCGAACTGGCGGATCGTGTGACCGTCCTTCGTGATGGGCAGTACGTCGGCACCAACGAGGTCAAAGATGTCACCCCCGACCACCTGATCAGCATGATGGTCGGGCGCACTATCGACAATCTCTTCCCCAAACTTGATACGACTGTCGGCGCGCCGGTGTTGGAAGTCCGCAATCTCTGGAACAAGCCGCTTTGCCGCGATGTCTCTTTCCAGGTCCGCGCCGGCGAAATCGTCGGTCTTGCGGGGCTTGTCGGTAGCGGACGCAGCGAACTGGCGCAGACTATCTTCGGTTTCACGCCTGCGCAGAGCGGCGAAATCATCCTCAACGGTCAGACGATCCGTGTCCGCAACCCCGGTGATGCGATGAAACATGGCATCGCCTACGTGCCCGAAGATCGCGGCACGCAGGGCTTGATCCGTGAGATGCGCATCCGTGAGAATGTTTCGCTCGCCGTCCTCAAGACGCTCACCAGGACCGGCTTCATCAACAGCCCCGCCGAACGCGATCTGGCTGCCCACGCCATCGAACAACTTGGCATTCGCGCCTACAGTCCGGAGCAATTGGTCAGCAAGCTCTCCGGTGGCAATCAGCAAAAAGTTGTCGTCAGTAAGTGGCTGGCGAGCAAACCAAAGGTGCTCATCATGGACGAGCCGACGCGCGGGGTTGACGTCGGCGCGAAAGCGGAAATCCATCGCCTCATCAGCGAGTTAGCCAGCCAGGGGTTGGCGATCCTGATGATTTCAAGCGAACTGCCGGAGGTCCTCGGCATGAGTGACCGAGTCCTCGTCATGCGTGAAGGCCGCATCGTCGCGGAGTTCGCCCGCAAGGATGCCACGCAGGAGAACGTTGTATCCGCTATGATGCGGGAAGCCAGCGAGCCAAATGGCGTGCCCACCCCGCAAGGAGTCTTACAATGACGGCGACCGCCAGCCCTGTCACCCGTCCCCCGGTGCAAGCGCGCAGCGGCGGCTTTCTGTCGCGCGCCCTCAGCTTCCTGTTCACGCAGGAAGTCATCCTGTTCCTCGTCCTTGTCGTGCTGATTGTGCTCGTCGGCAGCGCCAATCCGCGTTACGTTGCCGAACGCAACTTCATCAACATCCTCAACGGCAATGCCTACATTGCGGTCGCGGCAATCGGCATGAGCATGGTCATCATCTCGCGCAACATTGACATCTCTATCGGCTCGTTGATCGGCGTTCTGGGCACGCTCAGCGGTACCATCGCCATCAACGGCTATCCGATCTGGGCATCCTGGCTGGTGCCCATCGTGGCGGGCGCGCTCGTCGGAGCCGTCATCGGCTTTCTCGTCGCCTACCTGCGCATTCCGGCGATTGTCGTCACGCTCGGTCTGCTCAGCATCCTCAAAGGTGGACTCATCACCATCACCGGCGGCGCCTGGATCACGGACTTGCCATCAGACTACTTCCTGGCGCAGATGAAATCGCCAGCGTTTTCGTTCCTCGGACTCAATGTGCCGGAAATTCCATCGCCCATCCTCCTGATGATCATCCTCACCATCCTCGCAGCCATCTGGATGCGCTACAGCACAACCGGACGCGCCATTTATGCTGTCGGCGGCAATGCCGAAGCTGCCCGCTTGTCTGGCATTTCCGAGAAACGCATCATCATGACCGTTTTCATCATCAACGGCATCACTGCTGGCATCGCGGCGGTGCTCTGGGCGACTCAATTGAGTATCATCCAATCGACGGTGCCCGCGGGTCTGGAACTTCAGATCATCACGTCAGCGGTGGTCGGAGGTGTCAGCATCCTGGGTGGTATCGGCACGACCGTCGGCGCGATGCTGGCGGCAATCCTGCTCAGCGCCATCAACTCTGCTCTCGTGTTCATCAATATTTCGCCCTACTGGTTCCGCGCGGTTGTCGGTGTGCTCATCCTGGTCACTGTACTGGCAGACCGCCTCCGTCGCCAACGCAACCGTGCCAGCGAAAGAGGTTGACGCCATGACCACCATCCGCCAGATGGACGAACAAAACCCCGGCGCAAAGTTCCGCAGGTTCCTCCTCCGGCAGGAGATTATCCTGTTCATCATCTTGACGATTGCCATCATCCTCCTCACCCTGGGATCAGACAAATTCCTAACGGTCGATAACCTGCTCAATCAAGGTCGTTTGCTCACCGAGATTGCCCTCGTTGCTCTGCCGATGACTTTTATCATCGTCACCGGCGGCATAGACCTCTCGGTGGGATCGATCATGGGACTCTGTGCCATCCTGCTCGGCTACATGTGGAATCCATCCGGTCCTTTCCAGTGGCCGCTCGAACTCGCTGTCATCTTCTCGCTCGTTGTCGGCACGCTCTGCGGCGTCATCAACGGACTCATCATCGTCCGTATCGGCGTCCCCCCGCTCATCACCACTCTAGCGACGCTTGCGCTCTATCGTGGACTTGCCGAAGGCATCAGCCAGGCGCGCTCCGTGCGCAATTATCCTGAGTCATTTTACGTTCTAGGGCAGGGCACATTTCTCGGCGTTCCCACTCAGCTTTGGGTCGTCCTCATCTTCGTCCTTATCACTGCTATCGTCCTCTCGCGCACTGTCTTCGGACGCTCGCTTTACGCCATCGGCAACAATGAACTTGGCGCGCGTTTCTCCGGCATACCGGTCGGCGTCTACAAAATCATCATCTACGGCTTTTCAGGCTTCATGTCGGGCATGGCAGCCTGGATCTTCGTATCGCGCGTGACCACCACCCGTTCGGATATGGGCAGCGGTCTGGAATTGGATGCGATCGCTGCGGTTGTGCTCGGCGGTACCAGCATCTTCGGTGGCAGCGGAAGCATCATTGGAACAGTTATTGGTTTTGTCCTGATCCAACTGCTCAAAAACGGCTTGGCGCTTGCAGGAGTCACTACCGACGGCACAATTGTTGTCATCGGTACAGTACTCATCTTCGCCATCTTGATTAATAACTACATCCAGCGCCGCGTCAGTGCGGGCAAATGAACCCTCAAAAAGGAGGTGATGCGTATCGCGTAGATTGACTGAATCGGGTTTCCCGCAGATTACAGATAGCGTCTATCCTCTCAGGAGTATTCAAGATGAACAGGAAATTGCTTGTTGGGTTGCTGCTGGGCGTCGTGCTGGTGCTTGGCTTCGCGCTCGTCATGCCGACTGCCGCGCAAGACCGTTGGGATGGCGCGGATGATCTGCCCGTCAACCCACTCGAATGCCCGGCTGCGGAAGGCGCAGGCGAAGCATCTCCGGCGGAAATGAGTATGCCGGAATACGATGGCGGCCAGCCCACCGACGCGCCTGACCTCGCCGGTCAGCCGATTGTCCTCGTAGACGTTCCGAAACTGGTCGGCATCGGCTACTTCGCCGCGACGACCCTCGGACAGCAGCAGGCTGCCGAAGAACTCGGCAATGTCACGGTCACGACCGATGCGCCGACCGAAGCCAACATTGACGACCAGATCGCCGTCATCGACAACTACATCACACAGGGTGTCAACGGCATTCTGTTCGCCGCCAATGACCCGGTCGCTATCGCCCCCGTTCTTACCCGCGCCCTCGAATCCGGTATCCATGTGGTCGGCTATGACGCCAACAGCGAACCGGCGGCCCGCGAGTGGTTCGTCAACCAAGCCGAGTTCAACGGCATTGCCAAGGCGATGATCGACAGCATGGTCGCCGAAATCGGCGCCGATGGCAGCTTCGCGATTGTCACCAGCACCTTCACCACCCCGAACCAAGCCCGCTGGATCGCCGAGATGCAAGCTTATCAGGGCAAATGCTATCCCGAGCTGACCTGGCTGGAGACGGTTGAAGCGCAGGAAGACAACGTCCTTTCCTTCAACCAGGCGACTACGCTCATCAACAAGTACGGTCCCGACCTGGATGGCATCTTCGGTATGACCAGCGTCGCCACCCCGGCGGCTGCTGATGCGGTTGCACAGGCGGGTCTGTGCGCAGTTGATGCGGTTGCCGGTGCGGCTGGCAGTGCAGAAGACGCGGTCGCTGTCGTCGGTCTGGCGACGCCAAACGCGATGAAGCCGTATGTGACAGGCGACTTCGCGGGCTGCGTCAAGTCGGTCGTCCTCTGGAACCCCATTGATCTCGGTTACGCGGCAGTCTACGTGCTCCGCGCCGTTGTCGATGGCGAGTTTGCACCTGGCGATACATCCGTCATGGCTGGCCGTCTCGGTGAACTCCAGGTCGTCAATGGCAGCGAAGTGCTGCTTGGACCTCCGTTCATCTACACCGCCGAGAACATCGACGGCTTCGACTTCTAAGAGCGCGGAAAAGTGCCGAAGGATGTCTCATCCTTCGGCATGTCTCTTGCGCTTTCCAGTTAAGATGCGACAGGCTTCAATCGGGGTGGCGCACAAGCCGCCCCGATCTGTTTTCAGCAGGAACACAGGAAGGGAATCCAATGGCGGGCACAGCTCCGCAGGAACTCATCAATATGACACGGCAGCTTGGACAGCCGCATCTGAACCTGGTGATCATCGGGGAGGGCAATACTTCGAGCCGTGTTGACTCGCACACCTTCTGGATCAAGGCAAGCGGGCGGGGGATGCAGGAGATAGGTGATAGCGGGTTTGTCGAAATTTACTTCGAGGGCGTTCTGGATCTGCTGGACAGCGACCTTTCGGGCGCAGCGCTGCAGGAAGCGATGATGGCGGCACGAGTCGACCCGAACGGTGCGCGCCCGTCAGTCGAGGTCACGTTTCACTCTATGCTCCTGCAGGGCTGCGATGTCAACTACATTGGGCATACGCATCCCCTTGCAGTTAATCAGCTTCTGTGCAGCACGCGCGCTGAGCAGTTCGCTCGCAACCGCCTCTTCCCTGATGAGGTCGTGCTGTGTGGACCGGAATCGGTGTTTGTTCCGTATGTCGATCCAGGACTGCCGCTGGCACAGGCGATTCGCGCTCAGGTCAAGCGTTACATGGACGACTACGGCGAAGCGCCGAAGGTCATTCTCATGCAGAATCATGGATTGATCGTCCTGGGGCAGTCACCGACGGAGATACTGAACGTTACCGCCATGTGCGTGAAAGCTGCGGGAATTTTTGCCGGCGCTTGCGCGGTTGGGGGACCGGTTTTCATGTCCAAGGCGGACGTGTTGCATATCTATCGGCGACCGGACGAGATTTACCGGCGTAAGCTGTTCGTCGGGTGAGTGGGCGCGGCATCGTGAACGCCGCGCCCGTCAGGAAGTCTGGCGCTGCACTAGATATCGCTGCTGATATCTCAGTCTTTTGCCGTGGGATCGAACGCGTCGCGCAGCCCGTCACCGACGATGTACATGCACAGCACGGTGAGGAAAATCATCAAGCCGGGCGCCACGACGAGATAAGGTCCCTTGGTGAAGAACGTCTGTGAGTTGGACAGCATATTTCCCCAGCTCGGCGTTGGGGGCAGGATGCCCAGACCCAGGAAGCTGAGCGCCGCCTCGACGAGGATGATGCCGCCAATGTCGAGCGCCAGGGAAATAATGATGATCGAGAACAGGTTCGGCAGAATGTGCGAGAACATAATTCTGAGAGGGGATGCGCCGACGGCGCGGGCGCTGACGATGTACTCCCGCTCGCGGAGCGATAGTGTTTCGCCTCGCACCAGACGAGTAGTGCCTGTCCAGCCCAGAAAACCCAGGATGATGATCAGGGTTTGCGGACTTGGGCGCAGCACCGCCGCGACGATCAACAGCAGAAACAAGCTGGGAATCGAATTCAGCGTGGCGATGATCCAGTTAACGACGTCATCGACGATACCGCCGTAATAACCGGTGATGATGCCAACCGTGACGCCGATGGAGAGCGACAGCAGCGCTGCCAGCGCGCCTACTGAGAGAGAGACCTGCCCTGCGTACAAGAGACGTGAGAGGTGATCGCGTCCGAGGTCGTCAGTTCCCAGGACGTGGGGAAAATTCTCAGCCGTGAAAGGCAGCAAAAAGGTTTTGTCCGTCTGAGTGCGCGTGGGACTGACGCCCAGGGACTGGGAGAGAATCGGAGCGCCAAGGAACGAGAATGCCAGAAGGAAGGAGATCATCGCCAGCGCGATCAAGGTGAGCCGATCCCGCTTAAGCCGGCGCATCGCCAGTGCGGTTAAGGACTGCCCGGCGCGCTTTTCTTCCTGGCTCACTTCAAGTCTAGCTACATTCGTCGCCATCATTCACCCTCGCGCCTAGTCAAACCGAATGCGCGGATCGATCACCGCGTACAGGATGTCGGACAACACATAACCCAGGATGGTCGCTACTGCGCCGATAATGACCACCGCCATGACGACGGGGTAGTCCTGGGCAGTCACCGCTTCGACCGCGAAGCGCCCCAAGCCGGGCCACGAGAAGATCGTCTCGGTAATTGCCGCGCCGCTGAGCAATCCGGTGATCGCCGGACCCAGGAAGGTTGCCAGCGGGATAGCGGCATTGCGCGCGCCATGTTTGAACCATACGACACGGCTCGCTAGACCCTTAGAATGCGCGGTCCGCATGTAATCCTGGCTCATTACGTCCAGCATGGAGGCGCGCATGTAGCGCGAAATGACCGCAATCCAACCCGTCGCCAGGACAAAGGTCGGCAGTATGAGATAGTCGATTCGCCCCCAGAGAGGTGGGCACCCGCCGACAAGAATGCGCGAGTCGCAGCGACCGCCCATCGGCAGGAGTTGCAGCAAAGATCCAAAAACCAGGATCAGGATCAATCCCAGCCAGAAGACCGGAATAGCGTTGAAGATGACCGCAAAAATGCGCGTCACATTGTCGAACCAGCCGCTCTTGCGCACCGCCGCAAGAATTCCGATGGGGACGCCCAGCGCCATTCCCAGGATCAAAGAAGTTGCACCCAACTCCAGGGTGGCGGCGACACGGTCACCAATCATCGACTGTACGGGGCGGCGATAGAAGAACGAACGTCCGAAGTCACCTCGAATGATCCCATAGCGATCTCCGGGAGGCTCGGGTTCTCCGTCACCGTTGGCGTCGAGCGGGAGCAGAAAAGAGCCATCCGATACACCGTCGCCGTCGGAGTCCCAGCGCATCCAGTCATCGCCCAGAAGCCAGCGCAAATACTGAATCGGCAGGGGATCGTTCAACCCTAACTTCGCCGCCTGACGTTCTTTCTCGTACTGGGGAACGTTAGGACCGAAGGTGAGCGCTGCGACGGGACCGCCTGGCGCAAAATACATCAACATATAAGAGAGAATCGTGATTCCAAAGAGCGTTGGAACCGCTTGAATAAGACGCCTGAGCGTGTACTTGACCATCGTAGACTCTGCTCCGTGCCGGCTTTTCCTAAGCAACCGCCCCCTCCTCCCCAGTCCGCGGGTCAGAGGGGGCGGTGTCGTGCTATGTCTAGCCTAGACTAACCGAACTGCTGCTTACGGGGTAGACAGCGCCCACGTATCGATGTTCCACAGCAGCTGAGAGGGACGCGGGTCGAAGCCGGTCATGCCCGCCGCCGCCGCGTACATGCCGTTCTGCGCGAACAGCCACAGATAGGGCAGGTCTTCCTGCATGATCGCCTGCATCTCGTGATAGAAAGGCGCGCGTTCCAACGGATCGCAGCCGGGCACATTCTTCGCCTGGGTGTTGAGTTCGGTGAAGCGCGGGTTGTTGTAGGAAGTGAAGTTGTTGCCGCCAGGGATCACGTCGCTGCCGGGGGTGAACAGCTGAGTCGCATCGGGATCATCCGGGTAGCCATTGCGCCATCCGAGGATGATGCTGTCGAATGTCTGGCTGTCCATGATGTCCAGGAGCGTGTTGAAGTCGATGGTCTGGAAATCGACGCGGAAGCCGATCTGCGAGAGTTGATCCTGGATCAGCGTGCCGATCGCCTCACGGCGGGTGTTGCCCTGATTGGTGTACAGGGTGAAGGTCAGTTCGCTGCCTTCTTCCGCGTACATGGCATCAGCGGTAGCTTCCAGGACACCATCGCCGTTGGAATCTGCCCAACCGGCTTCCGCCAGGAGCGCCTTCGCGCCTTCAACGTCCAGAGCGACCGGGGGCAGATCGCTGTTGTACGCCCACGACGCCGGAATGATGAAGGAGGTCATGCGGCTGCCTTCGTTGAAGACCGCTGCCGAAACCAGCGCATCGACATCGACGGCTTTGGCGATAGCCTGACGGACGCGGACGTCACCGAAGATCGGGTGGTGACCCTGGTCAATCGGGTTGCCGGCTTCGTCAAAAGCGTTCTGCGGGTTGTTCGGATCCGCCTGGTTGAACGCCATGTAATCCCAGGCGTTGCCGGGATAGGCGTAAACCTGCGCGTCAGAATTGCGAATATCCTGACGGCGCGCCACAGCGGGTCCGTCGATGACGTTGAGTTCACCGGCGAGGAACTGCTCGACCATGACCGTCTGATCCGGCACGCTCTTGTAGATGTAGCCGGTGGGGTTGACGACGCCGAGTTCGGCATCGCTGTAGTTGGGGTTGCCGACCAGCGAAACCTGCTCGCCCGGACGCAGCTCACCGAAGTTGAAGACGCCGCTGGTGACCGTCGGATTCAGGTTGAATTCGGCGTCCATCAGGGTGCTGATGTCTTCAGGAAGGACGTGGGACGGGACGACGACCAGGGAACCGGCGTAGCTCAGCGAGGTGCACTCGGCGGACGCCATCTGCACGACGACGGTGTAATCATCCGGGAACGTCACATCGAGTACGCCAGTCGCGCCGGTCGGGTCGATGATGTAGCTGCCTGGTACGTCGAGGACGCCCTCGGCACCGAGCTTGATGGCTTCCCAGGCATACGCCACATCGGCGGAGGTGATCGGCGTGCCGTCGCTCCACGCCAGGTCATCGCGCAGATTGAAGGTATAGGTCAAGCCATCTTCGCTGACCGTCCAGTCCTTGACCAGCGCGCCCGGACGATTCGGGGCGATAACCGCCTCGTCAACGTCGACGCCAAGGAAGCCGACCTGCATGAGACCGATCACGCGCGAGCTGGCGGTGTCGCTGGACAGGACCGGGTTCATCGTCGCGGGATCGCCGCCGAGGTTGCCCTCGACGATGATGCCGCCCTGGCAGCACTGATCCTGCGCCGACGTGGGGATCACGACGAGCGCTGCGATGAGCATCACTGCGACGCTCACCGTCACGAGCCTGAAGAGTTTATTCATACCAACTATGCTCCTACCTTAATACGAAACAACCATGGGGGAACCCCACTCGCCTGACCTGCTGTTCAAGGAGAATACACACAGAAGAGGCTCTGGGTTCAAAGATGACGAAATATCATCCCCCACCTGGCATTGTAACAATCCCCTGCGAAAAATTCTAGTAAGTTGCGCGAAAAACAAAACAACCTTTGGCAACAGATCCCACATTGCGAAAGGTTGTTCTGTTTGCTGCTGTCGGGGAGCCCGGATTTGAACCGGGGACCTCTTGCACCCCATGCAAGCGCGCTAGCCAGGCTGCGCCACACCCCGTAACGTTGACGAGTATAGCGGGATGAAACCGATCTTTCAAGGTGCTTCAGTCTTGAGTATATTTGGTCTGCAATTGCCTTGAGAGGAATGACCTTGGCACACCCAAAGCTGACGGCGCTGGCTTCCTGCGCGGGTTGAGCGGCGAAACTCGGTCCACGTGACCTGGCGCAAGTTTTGCAGCCGCTTAACGGGATTTTCACAACTGAAGCATTCCCCGATCTTCTCGTCGGCTTGAACGCGCCTGATGATGCGGCGGTTTTGCGCCTGACGCCCGACCTGGCGATCATCTCGACGATGGATTTTTTCCCGCCCGTCGTCGATGACCCTTATGATTACGGGGCGATTGCTGCGGCGAACGCCCTCAGCGATGTCTATGCGATGGGAGGGCAGCCAGTCATGGCGCTCAATCTCGTCGCCTATCCGGATGGATACGGGTTGGAAGCGCTGAGCGAGATCCTGAGAGGCGGTGCGGAAAAGGTTCGCGAAGCCGGGGCAGTCGTCGCTGGTGGTCATACCGTCACCGATAAGGAACCCAAGTATGGGCTGGCAGTGACCGGACGTATTCACCCTGATCGAATACTGGCGAAAGCCGGCGCTCTTCCTGGCGATCTTCTGGTGCTCACCAAGCCGCTGGGAAGCGGTGTGATCACGACAGCACTGAAACGTGATCTGGCGCGTTCCAGCGAGGTCGAAGCTGCCGTCGGTGTCATGAAGCGCCTCAACCGTGCTGCGTCGGAGTTGGCGCTCAAGCACGGGGCGCACAGTGCTACGGATATCACTGGTTATGGCTTGATCGGGCATGCCCACGAGATGGCGCATCTTGGCGGGGTTGATTTTGAGATCGATTATGCTGCCTTGCCTTGGATTGACGGCGCGCTTCGCTGTGCGGCGCTGGAAACCTTTGCCGGCGGCTTGAGTCGAAATCGGGAGTATTTCGAGACCTGGGTCCGCTACGATGCAGCGCTGACTTCTTCTCAGCAGAATCTGCTGTACGATCCTCAGACTTCGGGTGGTTTGCTGGTCGCGCTTCCGCCGGAGCAAGCGGATGCTCTATACGAGGAACTGCTAACTCACGGCGAGCGTGCCTCGGTTATCGGTCGGGTTACCGACGGCAGCGGCGAAATCCTTATTGCCTGAGACCGCTAGAACAGCCCCCAATCGTCGGCTGCGCCATCTTCCATCATCGTCGGATCCCACATCTCCATGCCCATTTCAATAGTAGTAGGAAC
>JAEURA010000310.1 GCA_016789005.1 Anaerolineae bacterium | reverse complement strand
AGCTGGGACAGTGCCTGTAGCTGTGCTGGCAGTACTCATGCGTTCGAAAACTCTCCCCGCGCAACCAAGGCAGAAGATTATAGCACAGCCAGCATCACCCTCTCAGGAATGCGAACGGCTTAGTATAATTCAGGATATGATGACCGGTATTCTTGGGGGTCAAGTGTCATGTCGGGTCACAGCAAATGGTCAACAATCAAGCGAAAAAAAGGTGCAGAAGACGCTAAGCGAGGAGCCCTTTTCACCCGTTTGGCGCGCGACATCGCAGTAGCGGCGCGCGAAGGCGGAGGTGACGAAAACGCGAATGCTCGTTTGAAACTGGCAGTTCAGAAAGCCAGGGCAGCGAACATGCCAAAAGACAATATCGAGCGTGCCGTTCAACGGGGCGCGGGCGGCGGCGATGATGGTATTGTGATGGAGGAGATCACCTACGAAGGCTATGGTCCCGAAGGTGTGGCAATTCTGGTCGATGCGCTGACAGACAACAAGAATCGCACTCTCGGTGACGTGAAACGCATTTTCAACAAAGCGGGCGGCAACATGGCTTCTGCGGGATCGGTTTCCTGGCAGTTTGAGCAGAAAGGATACATTCTGGTCGACGGCGCTGGCGTGAATCCGGATGACCTGTTCATGGCAGCAGCTGATGCTGGAGCCGATGATGTCGTTCCCGAAGATGACGCTGTTGCCATATACACCCCACGCGAGCAGTTTGGCGCGGTCGAACTCGCCCTGGTACACGCCGGCTACACGATCAGCGACTCTAGCCTGAAGTGGGTGTCCAAAAACGAATCTGAGGTCTCCGTCGAACGAGCGGTGCAGAATCTCAAGCTCATGAGCGATTTAGAAGAGCTTGACGATGTCCAGGGCGTTTCGTCCAACCTTATGATCACTGACGAAGCGCTCGAAGTCTTCGACACTCAGTGATGCTGTCGCTTGGCATCGATCCGGGAACAGCAACGGTCGGCTACGGCTTTGTAAGGGAGCTGCGTGATGGCTCCCTTCAAACTGTGGACTACGGGGTTATCACTACCTCACCGACTCTGATGATGCCGCAGCGGTTGGGGATCATTCACGATCAGCTCAGCGCCCTGATCGTGCAGCATCGGCCTGATCGCGCCGGCGTCGAGGAGATGTTCTTTGGCAAGAACATCACGACCGCTATCACGGTTGCGCAGGGGCGCGGCGTGATCCTGTTGACTCTGATCAAGGCAGGGCTTCCTGTCTACGAATACAAACCGAATTACATCAAGCAGGCGATAGCGGGATATGGGGGAGCCAAGAAGCCACAGATGCAGGAAATGGTCCGCATGCTCCTGGGATTGGATGCCATTCCGCGTCCCGATGATGCCGCAGATGCGCTGGCAATCGCCATTACCGACCTGAACAGCGCGCATTCCGAATCAGAAAGCATCTGGATATGATCGCGAGCTTGCAGGGTTCCCTCGCTTCTCTCATGCCTGACCATGTGGTTGTCGTGGTCAGCGGTGTTGGGTATCGCGTGATGATCCCCAGAAACAGTGTGCCGGCGAGGGAAGGTGATGAAGTCCTCCTGCATACCGAAATGATCGTCCGTGAAGATGCCATCACCCTGTTCGGCTTCAGCACGCCCGCTGAACGGGACCTCTTCAACCTGTTGACGACGGTGTCCGGTGTGGGTCCAAAACTGGCTCTGAACATCGTCGGCACGATGAGCCTTGACGGCTTGCGCAATGCCATCGCCGGTGGGCATCCCGAAATGCTCACTCGCGTGCCAGGCATCGGGAAGAAGCTGGCAGAGAAGATTATGTTTGAGCTGAAGGACAAACTGAAGAGTGGTGATGGGCTGGTCGCCGTGACAATGCTGAGCGATGTGAACAAGGATGTGATGGACGCGCTCGCCGGCTTGGGCTACAGTATCGCCGAAGCGCAGGCGGCGCTCTCCGCGATCCCGCCTGAAACGCCAGAGGCTTTTGAGGAACGTCTGCGACTCGCACTTCAGTACTTCGTCTAGCTGTAACTTCAGCGATCGGTAGGAAAGCTGTGATGATGAATGAAGACCTGATCGGGCGGCGCGTTTCCGTGCTGGACAAAGGATACGTCGAGCTGCTCGACATGATGCCCCACCCCTTAAGCGGCATAACTGCCGATCTGTCTATTGTCAACGCAGCGCGCGTCAGTTTTCTCGGAGAAAGCAAAGGTGAGGAGGCGGACAAGAAACTCCTCTTCTATCTCCTGCGCAACCATCACACCAGCCCATTTGAGATGGTGAAGTTCAAGTTTCGCACACATGCCCCTCTTGTCACCTATTGGCAGTGGGTGCGTCATCGTACGTTTCACTACATGAATGCCAATGCTCAATCAGGGCGCTATACCCCGTTCGAAGAGGACGATTTCTACGTGCCGGGCGTATGGCGTAAGCAATCCGCCAGCAACAAACAAGCCAGTGAAGGCGAAGTATCGCCTGAAACAGGTCAGGCACTCACTGAAGCACTGCTAGCACACTATGATCGTAGTTACGCCCTTTACCGACAGGCTTTGGAGACCGGCGTCTCCAAGGAGATGGCGCGTCTCTTCCTTCCAGGATTCAGCGTGTACTACACCTGGGTGATAAGCGTCGACGCCCTGAATCTGATGCACTTTCTGAAGCTGCGTATGGCTTCCGATGCCCAGGTCGAGATTCGTGTCTATGCGAACGCCATTTACGAGCACTTCTTCAAGCCCGCCCTACCCTGGACTGCCGAAGCATTCGAGCAATACATCCTGAACGCCGACGGAACTGACTGAGCATCCAGGGCAGGCGGCAGTCCACGAACGATCTCAATTGATCGGGATGAGCATCCCGCCAATGGCGGCACACAATTGGACGCCGGCGCCGTCGAACGGTCGCACTTCCCAAAAATAGCGCGCCTGCCCAACAAACAATGCATTCCCAAAATCGGTGGTCGTCTCGCCAACAATCGTCGCGAAGATGGTGCTTCGAGCCTCGTCATACAACGACACGCGATACGCAGCTGCGTTCGAAACAGCGGTCCATGCCACACGGGCATTCTCCCGGCGGTTGAACGTCAGCGCGGTCTGGTCGTACTGAATGCCAAATGCCGCGCAAGCCTCTCGTGTTGGCGAAGTAAGTAACACGGCATTGACCATGTCGAAAGTCGGCACTGGCGTACCTTGTGGCTGTGGCGTTGGCGATTCCGGGGGTGTTGCCGAGGGGGTGAGCGTCCATTCTGGAGGCAGAGTCGCTCGAATCACCGCAGTCAGCGAAGGTTCGGGTGTATGCGGAACCGGTGTATGAGTTGGTTGCGCGTTCTCGACCGCCGGTGCAGTCGGTGGTTGTGTTGCCGGCGGCGGCGTCCCACAGGCGCTCAAGACGAGCATGAGCGTGATCGTTATGCTGGCGATAATTCGCTGCATGATTCCCCCGAACGTCTTATTGTTCAATTCCAACTACGGATCCAATGATGACCAGCGTGATCACCATCAGCAGGATGACCGTCCCTGTCAGCACATAGATCACGACTGACGTGCGTTCTGGTGGCAGATCTCCAACATAGCCAACCATGAGTCGCCAGCCAATCGCGTACATGAAGATTCCAGCACCCGCCGAGAGCAGCGCAGGTACAAGGACCGTCTGCGATGAGAAGAAGTAGGACAGGTACACATTATCAACCAGGGGCATCAGAAGCAGTGTCAGCCCGATGGAATAGACCATGACCAATCCGATTCGCTGGTATCGCTTCAGCGAAAGGATTTGCCCTGCCACGCCGGACCGCGCCTCGCTGCGGTTCGCCGATTTCAAAAGCTATCCCTCGGCACATCTTCGGCATTAATCATATGGGCAGAAGCGCGAACGAAATAATCGACCATGACGCTGCGCATTGGCTCTGCGATGCCGACCTCATCGACCGATGCGACCATATGGCTCAGCCAGTGATCGCGGGCTTCATGATCGATAACGAATGGATTATGGCGCATTTTCAATCGAGGATGTCCGCGCTCCATCCCATATTCCTGTGGACCTCCAAAAAACTGTGAAAGGAAGAGGAACTGCCACCGTTTTCCGGGTTCGAGGTCTTCAGGAAACATCGTCCGAAGGACAGGGTCGCGCTCGACGCGATCGTAGAAGAGTTCGACCAGTTGGCGAAAGGTTTCGCTTCCACCGACGAGTTCATAAATCGTAGGCTGATCAGGCAAAGTCATCCGTTCGCTCACCAAAGTTTGTCTGGACAACACCAACTGTGACGGTAGAATCGCTCATTACAGAAATCAATTATACGGCATTCGTCTGGTTCCACTCCCTGAGGAGCATCAAAACATGATTTGTAGTCAGCGACGAGTAGCGATGCTCATCCTTGCTGTCTTGATTATGGCACTTCCTTCTGCTCTTACCCAGGCACAGGATGATGCGTCTATCCGCGTGGTCGGTTCGGGTCTGGCAGTGCCCGTCCTCGAAGCCATCGCCGCGCCGACCGAAGTCGCTCTCGATACCTCGATTGTAGGCTCCAGCGCTGGCGCGTCCGAGTTCTGCGGCGGCAGCGCTGATATTGCAGTTCTTACCCGTCCGCTCAACCAGGAAGAAGAGGCGGCTTGTTCTGCGAACGGGGTTGTTTTCCGAGAATTTCTGCTCGGGCACAACATCCTGGCGCTGGTCGCAAACGCCAGCGATCCTATACCACAGTGCCTCACTACAGGGGATCTTGACGTTCTGTTTGCGCCCAGCGCAACCGCCACGAACTGGTCGGCAGTTTCCGGTGACTCGGTTGATCTGCCTGTCACACTTTTTGCTCCACCTCAGACGGGCGTAGCCTACGCGCTTCTGGATGATCTGGTCACGGGCGTGGAACTCCGGCGCGATGCCGCAGTTAGCACTCTGGATGACGCAACGGCGATCCTGACGGCGGTGAACGCCACTCCCGGAGCACTCGGCGTTATCACCAGTCCTGCCGAACTCTCTGATGGACTTCGCGCAGTTGAACTCGACAACGGCGTCTCCGGATGCGTTGCCCCGACGGTTTCGAACGTGGAGCGCCGCGTCTACCAGGCAGCTAATCGCCTGTTTGCCTATGTCGCCGAGAGCCAGGTCGAAGCGGCGCGTCCAGTTTTGGAACACGCCTTCTCTGCCGATGGCTTGACGGCTGTCGCACTGGCGGATTATTCCAGTCCCAGTGACGAAGCCCTCGCTCGGAATCAGACGGTGCTGTCGGACGGCTTGACCGGACGGCAGTTCAGCCGCGAGGTGACCGCATTTTCAATCTCGGAGGGTCTGGTTGGGGAGATAGGTATTGGTGGAGCAGCGGAAGCCAACGCCTTCCTGCAGGGCTTGACCGCAGCGTTTTCCACGAGCTACCCGGGTGTCGTTCTGAATTACACGGTAGAAGGAGTCTCCGCCGGAACGCAGAAGTTCTGCAATGGCGAGATCGACATCCTGGCGGCGTCGGCGCCACTCACCGAAGATCAATTGGCTGCCTGCGCACAGAACAACGTGACTCCTGAGTCGTTTTACGTAGGCAGCACTGCCGCCGTCGTCGTTACCCGCGCTGATGCGGACTACGCGATTTGTCTGACGCCCATCGAGGTCGCACGCCTGTGGGGCGCCACCGATGAAGGCGTCATTGTGAACTGGAGTGCTCTGCGTGAAGGGTTGCCCGATCTTGCGGTGACGCCGTTCAGCCCAGTAGGGGGAAGCCTTGTTCGCGACTTGCTGGTGGTCAGCGCCGATCTCGATCAGCCTATCGCACCTCGTGCCGACGCAGACGAAAACGCCGATCCCGCATATCGCGCCGCCGCTGTAGCGAACGTCGAAGGCGGTGTAACCTTCATGTCCTGGACGGAATATCACAGCCTGCCGGATACCGAAAAATCGCGCGTGCAGGCGCTCGCGATTGAGGGCAGTGATGGGTGTGTAGAAGCCTCTGAGGTCACACTCACCGATGGTTCTTATCCACTGGCACGTTCCCTGAACCTTCTGGTGCGCCGCCTGTCGCTTGGGCGTCAGGATGTGCAGTCTCTGTTGTGGTATGCCTTCAGTGACGCCAATTATCCGTTGTTCACGGGCGCCGATCTTGTTGGGATCGCCTTCGACTCTCTAGCCGAACAACGCACGCACCTGGAAACCCTGTTTGATGAAGCCGCTGGCGAAGCTGCCGCCGCGGTGTTGAGCGCGGTGGAAACAACGCCGGAAGCGCCGGCGGCAGAAGTTACGCCAGAAGCCACCGCTGAGGGCGGCTAGCGCCTTCAGAATCAGCTTTAGCCTGCCCACTCACCTTGACGAAACCCCTGCCTCGCAGGGGTTTCGTTTTGTTCTATGTTATACTCCGCTTGCTTCGTACTCACTCCACAAGGACGCGCCATGCGTGGTGAATTGGTAGCCATCGACCTGGAAACGACAGGTTTTGACCCGAAACAGGATGAAATCATCGAAATCGGCGCTGTTCGCGTCGTCGATGGCCAGGTCGTGGAAGAGTTCAGCACACTAGTCTACCCCGGACGCCCAGTACCATCTGCGGTGAGCACGCTTACTGGCATCAGCAACGATGATCTCATCGGCGCGCCGCCGATACGCAGCATACTTCCCGCTCTGGAGCATTTTGTTGGCACAGCCCCACTCCTGGGGCACAACGTCACGTTTGATGCGAACTTCCTGGCAAGACAGGGCTTGTTCGAGCGAAACAGCCGGATCGACACCTATGAACTGGCTTCGGTGCTCCTCCCCACAGCCCCTCGCTATGCGCTCTCTCAGCTCACCGTTCAGTTCGGTTTCGACATTGAGTCGGCACACCGTGCGCTTTACGATGCGCGGGCAACAGCCTTCATTTTTGGTGAGATGTGGAAACGGATGCTGACCCTGCCAGTTACGCTGATCGAGGAGATTGTCCGGCTTTCCGAGCAGATCACCTGGGATGCGCGTCCTGTCTTCGTGGCAGCCCTTGAGACCAAGCTGGCAGGCGGCGAACAGAGCGGTGGCGAACTACGTTTCCCGGCGTTTTCCAGGGCGGCTCACCCCATCATGACCGATGCCCGCCAGAGTCCTTTCGAGCTGGCAAACCTGCAGGATGCCTTCGACATGAATGGCGCACTTGCACGAAACATTGCTGGGTATGAGCGACGCTCGCAGCAGATTGCCATGGCACAGGCGGTCGCCAAGGCTTTGAGCGGTTCGAATCACGCCATGATCGAAGCTGGGACCGGAACCGGAAAATCATTGGCTTACCTCATTCCGTCGATCCTGTGGGCGCAGCAGTCCGGTTCCCGCATCGTGGTCTCAACCAACACGATCAATCTCCAGGACCAACTCCTGGACAAGGATATCCCGGCAGTCAGGCAGGTGCTGGGCGACACCTTTCGTGCCTCGGTCTTGAAGGGACGCACTAACTATATCTGCCCGCGGCAGCTCGCGCAGATACGTCACCGCAAACCTGGAAGCACTGAAGAACTCCGCACTATCGCCAAAGTCCTCGTTTGGTTGCTGGATACGACTACGGGCGACCGGGCGGAGCTTTCACTGCGCGGTCCTGAAGAGAACCTGGCATGGAACCATCTCAGCGCTGATCGCGACCGCTGCACACTCGAACAATGTCGCGCGGCGGGCGAGTCATGTCCGTTTTTTCGGGCGAGGCAGGAAGCAGAAACCGCACAGCTTGTCATCGTCAACCATGCACTGCTGATGGCTGATGCGGTATCCAATAGTCCCGTCATTCCAGCTTACGATTATGTCGTTATCGACGAGGCGCATCAACTTGAAGACGCTGCAACCAACAGCCTTGGGCGCCGCCTTGACGCGGTAGCGCTGCAACGGCAGATCAGCGACCTGGGTGACACTCGTTCTGGGGCGCTCGGCGGGCTTCTCGAGATTCTGCGTCAAAGCGCTCCACAGAAGACGGCGGAGCGATTCACAGCCTACGTCGGAGATGTTGCCGGCGTATTGCGGGCTATGCGCATTCATATCAACCGCTTGTTTGATGCCTTCCGGACGCTTCTCCAGGAGATTGATCTTCCCCAAGAGACTTACTCTTCAACCCGCGTGACGACGAGCATCCGCTCGCGCGCCGAATTCGCCCTGATCCAGAGCCTCTGGCACGACCTTGATGCCTACTTCGATGGAGTGATTGTGGCGCTGCAGGAGATTGCCACTGCTGCGAGCCGCGTGGAGACAGTCAGGGAAAACAGCATCTCCGATCTAACCAGCAGTCTGACAAGCGCGGCGGCGTGGTTCGACGAAATGCGCGCCCACCTCAACGGATTGATCCATCTGCCTGACCCAAACCTGGTCTATTGGCTGCAAGTTGGACAGACCCTCGACTACATCGCTTTGCAGAGTGCACCACTTCGTCTCGGCTCTCTGGTTCACGAGCACCTCTGGGAAGCGAAGCGATCGGTCATCCTGACCAGCGCGACGCTGCGAACCAATGGGGATTTCAAATTCCTTCAGAACCGTTTGGGCGCAGAAAGCGTCGAAGCCATTGAGATCGAGTCGCCTTTCGACTACAGGGCGTCAACGCTCGTCTTCCTACCGGAAGACATGCCAGATCCGAACGACAAACAGCGCTATCAGCAGCAGGTCGAGCGAACTCTGATAGACCTCACGAGCGCCTTGAACGGGCGGGTGTTGGCGCTCTTCACCAGCTATGCCCACCTCCGCCAGACTGCGCATGCTATCACGCCCCGTCTCGCCCTGGGCAACATCGCCGTCTATGACCAAAGCGACGGCAGCAGTCGTCAAACGCTGCTGGATGGCTTCAAGTCTGAAGACCGCGCAATCCTCATGGGTACCCGCAGTTTCTGGGAAGGGATCGATATCCCCGGCGAAAAACTGAGCGCCCTGGTCATCCTGCGTCTGCCTTTTGCCGTGCCCACCGATCCCGTTTTTTCAGCTCGATCAGAAACCTATCACGACGCCTTCCATGACTATGCGTTGCCAGACGCGATCGTGCGTTTTCGGCAGGGTTTTGGGCGTCTCATTCGCTCGAGCACGGATCGAGGCGTTGTGGTGATACTCGACTCTCGTATCATCAATAAGGGGTACGGTCACAGCTTTTTGGAAGCGCTTCCTGATTGTACAATACAGCGAGGATTGCTCGGCGGACTCCCAGAGGCGGCCAAGAGATGGCTTGTCAGAAGTAGTTCCGCGTAGCTCGGATCAGATGATGAGGATCGGCACTTGCCTATGAAAACGCCCAACGGACGTGAATGTCCGCATTACTATCAGGACTTCCACCGTGGGAGGGCTGTTCAGGAATGCCGCTTGGAGAAGCAGAATCCGCATTCGCTGCGATGGGTTCCATCAGATTGCGGGCGCTGTACTGTTCCCAGCATTTTGGGTGCCAATGCCAGTCCGCATCTTGAGCTAACGCTCACAATCAGGAATCAGCTCCTGGGTCTCAGGCGTTCTCTCGTCGTTAATGCCCGCTGCGAACTCCACAATATTCCCATAGATGATCCTTATGTCGGCTGCATCCAGTGCGCTACGCAGCGCGAGGGTCTGAGCGTATTCCGGCGGGCGCTGGAGGGCAACGGTGAGGACGACCACACCGCAGCCAGATGATCCTGTCATCGCGCCAATGCCCCCTGCTGCGCGACAGACTGGCGCAGTGGTGGTAGTCGCTGCGCGAAGCCTGCGGCCACTGGTAGCGTCCCTTGAGCGCTCTCCGATGCCCGTCCTTGTTGGGCATAATATGGGCGAGATCATCACGTGGATTGAGTCTCAGCCGGTGGACATGTTGATTGTAGCAGCCACCAAACGTGGTATTCAGTTCGCCGATCGACTCCGCGAATGGCTGAAAGCCCCCCCACTGCTGGTGATGATCGCCCTCGATTCTCAGCGATGCCGGACCTGCCGATCTGCCGATCTAGTGTTCGCACTTCAGGACCCTCATCTCATCGACAATCTTGTACAGATTCGGCAGATTCGTCTCCGACCTGCGCCGTATGTTGGCTTTCCTGATGCCTCGCAGCCGTTTGACTCCGGAGATGCTGAGATCCTCAAGGACATGATCGTCAAGACGGTGTCGCACGAGCTGCGCACCCCCCTGCTCCAAGTGAAGTCCGCCGTCTCTTTGCTTGCAGACGGGGATCAGGATCGCGACCGATTGATTGGTTACGCGCTGGAATCAACCGCGCGCTTGGAAGGTGTTGTTCAGAACATCGCTCGGCTTGCCGAAAGCTTGGACATACGACTGGACGAAATGTACCCAGGGGAGATCATTCAGTACGCGATGCGGCATCTGCGTCGCAGTTGGGAGTGGCGTGGAAAGCTCAGCCGCATCGACGTCCAGATTGCGCCCGACCTCCCTACCGTTCTTGCTGATCGTCAGGCCCTCGGGGTCGCGGTACATTTGCTGCTCGACAACGCGCTCAAGTTCAGTTCAGGTCGGGTCACAGCTGCGGTTCAGCTTGTCGAAACACAGACTATCGAGGTACGCATCTCGGACAATGGTATCGGCATCGCGCCCGAAAAGCTCGAACACATCTTTGAGCCTTTCTATCAGATCGACAACGCCGCCGCGCGTCGCTTTGGCGGCGCTGGCGTTGGCTTGGCGATTGTGCGCTTCATCATGGACCGCCACCGCATTCCGATACGGGTCGAAAGCAAAGTGGGTGTAGGCAGTGTTTTCTCGTTCAAACTTGCCGTGATGCCGGTTGGCGAACTTCCACCTTAGACGTTGATTTGAGCTGGTGGGTTTCGTTGACTCCGATCAGCGAATTGGCTACAATATTTACAACATTTAATTTGTACTGAATTTCACAAGCCGAACGCATTGAACATTGACAGGACGACAGGCATGACCATTCACTTTGGGCAAGCGACATTCGCACCCGCCCCGGCGCGTGAAATCTCGGAGATCATCGGCGAGGCGCTGGCTGATGTTGACATGCGCATGAAGCAGATCACTCAGAGCGAGGTCAGCGTACTTCAGCAGGCGAGCCACCACATCCTTCAGGCGGGTGGCAAACGCATCCGACCTCGCCTTTTGATGCTGGCACATGTCGCCTGCGGAGGTCATGCTCTCGGCGACGCCGTCTCAGTCGCGGCAGCGCTGGAACTCGTCCTCACAGCCAGCGTCGTCCATGATGACATATACGATCACGGTATGCTTAGACGTGGTCGCCCCTCGGTCAATGCGCTTTGGGGTCGAACCTTCGCCCTGCTCACCGGCGATTTTCTTTTCACAAAAGTCTACGAGTTGATGGCGCCATACCGCGATCTCAACATCACGCTCGCCGAAGCGACGGTTGCACTGGTCGAAGGCGAAACCTTGCAAGCGAGCGCTGTTAAGGAACATAACTATACGCGCGAGGCGTACTATCGCATCATCGGACTGAAGACGGCAGCACTCTTCCGTGCCGGCGGCGTGCTTGGCGCGCAACTCGCCGGCGCAGAGGCTCGCATCGCCAAGGCGCTTGGTGATTTCGGTTACAACATTGGCTTAGCCTTTCAGATCATCGATGACATCCTCGACCTCACGGTCGACAGTGAACAGCTGGGCAAGACGTCGGGAATCGATCTGGAACAGGGGCGCGGCTACGCTGCCGCTCATACCACCGCTGAAACTTCAGCTGATACCAGTGCACTGGATGCTATAAGTGCCATTCGCGCCAAGGCTTCAAGCAGCGAGGCAATCCGCGAAGGCAGGTTGTTCGCCGAACAGCTCGTCGCCAATGCACTGGATATGCTCGACATCCTGCCAGAGAGCGCAGCAAAATCCGAACTGATCGAACTTGCCCACAGCGTCGTGAACCGCGCCACTTGATCTGCCCCGCTGGCGTCGATGGTCGTGGTCGGGCGTTCGCTCAGCGATTCGAGAAATGGTCATGATCAAGATTGCGACCGTGCAGCAGACGCGGGAGATCGAAGCGAGCGCTGACGCCGCTGGCATTTCGTATGCCACGATGATGGACAAAGCTGGCGAGGCGGTAGCGCAGCGCGGACTGGCGTTCCTTGAGGCGCTTCAAGTTGACGAGCCGCCCAGGGTTTTGGTCCTCGTTGGACCCGGCAACAACGGCGGTGACGGGCTTGTCGCAGGTCGCATGATTGCAGCGAGAAGCCGCGCTGTCGTCTGTTTCTATCTGCTGCGCAGCCGCCCACACGACGATCCTGTCTTTGCGGCAGCACGTGACGCGGGTTTGCAGCTAGACTACGCCGACGATGACCCAGGATTTCACCTTCTCAGCCAGTTAGTCGCCAACGCCAACCTTGTAGTTGATGCCCTTTTCGGCATCGGCATGCAACTGCCGTTACGTCCCGACGCCGCCCGGATGATCGATGCAGTTCACCAGGCTTTGGGCAAACCTCCACAGGACAATCCAGCGATCATCTTTCCACGACAGATTTCAAGAGAACGATCACCAGTACGTCGGATCATCTCCGTGGATTGTCCCAGTGGTATGAATTGCGACACGGGCGAAATTTACATGCACGCCCTTCAGGCAGACGAAACGGTGACCTTCATCGCTGTCAAGCCTGGGCTGCTTGCTTTTCCCGGCGCTCACGCCGTGGGTAACCTGATCTACGCCTCGGCGGGTGTCCCCGCCAATCTACCGGACCTCCAGGCTTTGTCATCCCAACTTGTCGATGCGCAAGCCGTCCGCGCGATTCTTCCGCCGCGTCCGCTCGATGCCAACAAAGGCACATTCGGAAGAGTGCTCGTCATCGGCGGATCATCCAGCTACATCGGCGCGCCTGGATTGTCGGCGCAGGCTGCCTACCGCATGGGAGCCGGAATCGTTACGATTGCCACGATCAAACAAAACTGCCATAGTCTTGCGTCGACGATCGCCGAACCGACCTGGATACCCTGCCCCGATCTGGATGGGCGTCTGAGCCTGGACGCGCTCGACCTCATCCGGGAAGCGGTTCCTTTCTGCGACGGTATTGTTATTGGTCCCGGACTGGGTCGACATGCCCAGATGCCTGATTTCGTGGTCGGGGTGCTTTCAATGGCAGCTGACCTGGATCGCCCCGCCGTGATCGACGCCGACGCGCTGAACGCCCTTGCCGGCATTTCAGAGTGGTGGGACCTCGTTCCACGACGCAGCGTGCTTACACCGCACCCCGGCGAAATGGCGCGTCTGAACGGTCTATCCATTCGGGAGATTCAGGCGGACAGATTGCAGATTGTCAGAAGCTGCGCTGCTGCATGGAACACGACCGTGCTTCTAAAAGGCGCTCACACGGTCATTGCTTCACCAGGACGCGCCAGCATCCTCCCTTTCAAGACAACAGCGCTTGCCACCGCAGGCACCGGCGACATCTTATCAGGCATGATCGGTGCGCTGCTGAGTCAGAATCTCGATCCGCATGACGCCGCCGCCGCGGCAGGCTATGTGCACGGACTCGCAGGCGAGACAGCCGCAGGGGGAAGTGATCGAGCGGTGATTGCCTCAGACGTTCTGGGTGCGCTGCGCGACGTGATGCGACAGATAGACGCTTTATGAGCGTCGAGCCGGTGCGTTGTGTGTTGTCAAACGATCCTGGACGGCAGCTTTTCCATCAATGAGGCTGCTATTGACTCGGTCAGTCTGATTGCGGAATTGCGCGATCTCTCGCTCAGTCATCCGCCGCAGCACTTGGGCATCGACAGGCGAAAAGAACAACATGGCAGCTGCGCCGACGATGAAGCCGATAAGCATGCCGACCAGCAGCAGACCGCCGTCCGGTTCATTGCGCATCCTGGCTCTTTTCTCCATTGGCGTGTCTCAAAGCGCGTCGGATTCCGAACAGATTGCTGGTCAGCACTGAAAAGCCCGTCAGAAATCCACTTGCCCGAACGATGGGCTGGGTAAGGTTTTCACTCATAAAATCGACGGTGCCGCGAACCGTCGAGAGTGTAGACTGTGTGGTATCCAGCATCGGCTTCACTTCGGTCTGGAGCAGGTTGACCAACCGCGATACCTGAAGGACGAGAATCGTCAGTGCCAGAATGATCAAGATTCCTTCGAGAACCAGAAAGATGATCACCAAATCCCTGATCGTTCGCACTGCCCCTGCAAAGCTTTCGCCGCCAACGATGCTCAGCAGGAGCATAGCAATGAACAGCACCGTCAGGACTGCAACCAGTCCTGCCATCCCCAGGATGACGTTGCGCCGCAGTTTGCCGCTGCTATCCTCTTTCCTTGCGCCTGCTGTTGATGCGAGATGGGACTCGTTGACCATATCTGTGCAGCTTTCAGTTGATACGCCGAGGTCGGGATCGGCTGGTGAGAACTACCGTCGGTACCAAAGCGGCGAATGCACCCACTAGAGCCGAAGCCACTCGCAGCATCCCCACACTCACGAAATCGATCTGAAACGCTACGCCAACGAGTTGTCCCAGTCCAAAGCCAATCCAACCAGCCAGGAGCAGGGCGAACAGTCGGCGAGCATTGCCTCCGACAACAACATGTGTAGAAGCACCGAGTAGTGTAGCGACCATTGCGCCGAAAAGTACGGTTGGCAGAGGCAGATCATGCTCCTCAGTATCCCGTCATATCGGTCATTATTGTAGCACGCAAACCGATCACTTGAACACGCTCCGAAAGTCACTATAATCCCAGTATCATGAGAACAATAGACCATCGAATCCTAATTCCAGCACCTCCTGATCATATTTGGGCGGTCGTGAGCGACATCAGCCGCAATCCCGACTGGCAGATTGACTGCAAAGAGGTGATTTTCCTCACTTCCAAGCGCAGCGGTCCGGGGCTTCGCTGGCGTTACAGTGGTGACGACCGTCGGGAGTTTGTTTACGAAGTCAGCGCCTGGTATGCAGGTTTTGGCTACGAATACTACTTCGTAGATGGTCCAACGTTCCGCGATGCGCGTGGTCGCATCCGGCTTCAGGAAGTACCAGAGGGTACGATTGTTCAGTGGACGTTCAGTTACGAGACAGGCAGCGTCCTCGGCGGAATGCGCATCTCTCTGGGTCTGCACAACAGCATCGACCGTCTGATGCAGGATAGTCTGCGCCGTCTGTGGCAGATGCTGAAGGCGGACCGAACCGAATCGATCGAACATCCGTCGAAGTCTTTGATGCGGGATGCGCCTGATGTGACAGCACGCTCGGCGTACCAGCCTCGACACGTCCCACATGAAGGGGAAGCGAACTCAAGAAAAAGCAGGACTGAGGCGCATTCGCAGCCAAACGTGCGCCCAACTCCACGTCAGGACGCGCCCCTTGAGCCGGTCGTGATGCACGAGGACACCCGTCCCAATCAGCCGCACATCCAATCCGCCATGAAGGAACCGGATGAGGTGACTCTGATACCTGCCGATGTCACCGGTGAGCCGGAATTCCTGGGGGACCTTGAAGAGATGGTGCGCTACGAGCCGCCACTCAGCGCCGCCGAGACTCAACCACGCTCGACGCGCATCGCGGTTGATCCAGTGTCAAACCTCAAAGAACAGATTCCCTTGGTTGAACCGGCACTGGCGGAAGTGCCGATCTCCATTCAGCCAATTTATGGTGAAGAAGTTCCGGTTGCCATCGATGATACGCCGGCGCGCCCTATCGCCGCGGTTACGACGACGGCGAGTACCGACCTGTCGTCTGCGCCCGCCGAAACACAGCCCACGCCCATCCAGGCGGAACCTTCCCCGCTGGCGCGAACGGAGCAGCTTGCTACCATTGGCGACACCCGGAGCATCTGGGAGATCTTCAACGTTCCGCGTCCAAGCGAGACAGGCGAGGTTGAAGCAGTCGCCGGCGCAGTTTTTGAGCCACGTTCACCACTTCCTTCCCTGGAGGATACGCCGTCCAAGCCTATTGCGCTTTCTGCAGGGGTGCGCGGCTTACGCCAGACAATTCGTCGGCGTATCGTACGACTTCGGCGACTTGCCTGACCGAACACGTCCCATGAAGAATAGCTTGGAAACAAAAAACACCGCCTGAAGCGCGGTGTTTTTTGTTGTTTGGGGTGAGTGAAGGGGTTTGAACCCTCGACCTCCTGTTCCACAGACAGGCGCTCTAACCAGCTGAGCTACACTCACCATACAGGTATCAGTATAACATGAGCCGGAAAACCTGCCAGAGTCAACTTGCCTGCCGGCTTATAGCAGCAATGACCATCACCCGGCTCTTAGGGCACTTTGCCTCAAAGATACGAGCTTCGAAGCCGTGTCGAGAAAAGACAGGCGCAAGCTGCGTCTCAGAAACAGGGCTGCCACGCTGCCCCGTGAGGCGATACAACATCTCGATAGCTCTCGATAGGACGCCGGGAGAGGTCAGGAAGGCATTAGGGACAATGACCAACACGCCTCCAGGTTGCAGCACACGCCGGCATTCATCGAGTGTAGCCGGATCGAGGATGAAATCTGTCGGAAATGTACTGACCAGCGCAGCAAACCAGCCGTCGGGAAATGGAAGCGCTTGAGCTTTCGCCCGAACGAGGTGCGCGGATCTCCCTTTCTGGGTAAGTTTCGTTACGGTGATCCGCCCCATATTACGAGACAGGTCAATGCCGAAAACTTCGTAGCTAAGCTCGGCAAGGTCCAGTTGCAGATTCCCGGTACCGTGCGCCAGTTCAAGGATCGGACCGATCTCCGGTCTCGGCAGGGCTTCCAGGGCGCATCGAGTCCAGCAGCGCCACGCGCCCAGGGACACCACCCAACTGACGACATCATAGCTGAAAGCAGCCTCGTTATACAGCAGACGAAAACCAAACCGGATCAGCTTGTTCCAGAAGACGAATAGAGTTGTCAATGACTGTCAGCCGCCCTGTTATAATCGTCCACCGACCTGAACATCTCCTCCTTCCACCCGTACAGCAAACCGCTTGATCGCGGTGATCGCCGGCGGACATAGCGGCTTGCCATTTCGTAGGTCAAAACATGCGCCATGTTTCGGACATTCAAGGCTGAATCCGTCAAGTTGTCCCTCAGAAAGATAGTACTCCTCGTGGGAACATAGGTCTTCGACGGCGAAGTATTCGCCATCAACATTCAGGATGATGATCCAGGTCCCATTGACTTCAGTGACGATCCGTTCGCCAGGTGGAAGATCGTCAACAGCCGCCACCGTCACGAAACTGCTCATGACGCTACGCTCATTCGTCTTCGGTCTCTCGCCACGCTTCGCGTCCGTACAATCCGATCTTCAGGACCTCCAGACTGAGAAGTGCGCACTTCAGACGATTTGGCGACAGCGGGATTCCGAGCATCTCCAGGAGGGTGTCCTTCGACATCGTCCGAATCTCGTCCACTGTCTTGCCCAGGATCTCCTCACCCAGCATGGAAGCTGATGCCTGACTGATGGCGCACCCATCTCCCTCCCATCCGATGGCAGTGATCCGTCCCGTTGGATCTACGCGTAGCGTCAGATGCAGCCGGTCGCCACACAGCGGATTGTGCGCTTCATATTCCACATCGCACGGTTCAAGCACGCCGTGATTGCGCGGATTCTTGGCATGGTCGAGGATAAGCTCACGGTACATATCGTCCATTGTGCATCCTGCTCAGTCAACGCTATCAGACCGAAAAAGTCTGTTTGGCAGCGTATATGCCGGCAACCAGGCGATCGACTTCTTCCAGCGTGTTATAGAAGTAGAAGCTTGCACGGGCGGTCGCGTTCAGCCCCAGTCGTTCGTGCAAAGGCATGGCGCAGTGATGCCCTGCGCGAATGGCGATACCGTGTGCATCGAGAACCTGCGCCACATCGTGCGCATGGATCCCTTGGAGCGTAAACGTCGCGACGGCGCCGTGTGGCGTATGTTCAGGCGTCACCAGGTGAAGACCTGGTACTTCACTCAATCGTTCCAGGGCGTAGGCAATGATCTCTTGCTCGTAGTGATGAATTGCCGCCATAGTGACTCGATTCAGGTACTCGACGGCAGCGCCCAATCCAATTGCCTCGGCTATCGAGGGTGTTCCGGCTTCGAACTTGTAAGGGAGTTCATTCCACTCGCTGCGCTCAAAGCCTACTCGCGAGATCATGTCCCCACCGCCCATCCAGGGAGGCATCGCCTCAAGGAGAGCGCGTTTTCCATAGAGAACGCCGCTGCCTGTTGGACCGAGCATCTTGTGTCCACTAAAGACAAGGAAGTCGCAGTCCAAAGCCTGCACATCGATGGACTGGTGTGGCACCGCCTGCGCGGCATCGACAACGACCACTGCCCCAGCTTCGTGCGCCAGCCGGATCATTTCCTGAGCTGGGTTGACTGTTCCCAGGACATTGGAGACGAACATGAAACCGACAAGCTTCACAGGCTCTTCCTGAAGAAGCCTTCGAAAGGCATCCATGTCCAGAGCGCCATCCGTGCGAAGCGGCGTGTACCGCAGCCGCAATCTACGTTCAGCCGCGAGCATCTGCCAGGGAACGATGTTCGAGTGATGTTCCATCTCTGTTAGGAGCACAACATCACCGGCGTTGAGGCTGGTTCTACCCCAGGTCTGGGCAACCAGATTGATTCCTTCGGTTGTGCCACGAGTGAAGATGATCTCGCGCTTGCTGGCGGCATTGATGAACCGTTTCAGGACAACGCGCGCATTCTCATAGGCTGCAGTTGCCTCTTCGCTTAGCTTGTGGATACCTCTATGCACGTTGGCATTGTAGCGGCGATAGTAGTCGCTCATCGCCTCGATAACGACGTTCGGTTTCTGCGTCGTCGCCGCGTTATCGAGATAGACAAGCGGGACGCCAGGATGGTGTTCCTGCTGGAGCGCAGGGAAATCTGAGCGAAGACCTACTACATCGAGCGCCCCTCCAAAGCTTTCAGAGGGCATTGCGCTCTCCTTTCACTAAGTCCATTACGGTTGCGAAAAATCTAGTAGTTGGTGAGGAGGTCCGAAACAAAGAGCGTGCCTGTATGTGGACACCCGCACGCAGACACGCTCTATTCTACCGCAATTGACGCTTAGCGTGAGCCAATAATCTTGGCTTCCAGTGATGCACGAAGCCGGGCTTGCACGCGCTCAAATGGGATACGTTCCAGAAGCTCCTCAAAGAACCCTTCGGCAACCATGAGTTCCGCCTGGTCGCGCGGGATGCCTCGGCTCATCAGATAGAAAACCGGCTGCTCTTCCAAAGTGCCGAATGTCGCGGCGTGTGTGCAGCGAACATCGTCGGCTTCAATCTCCAGCCCAGGGATGGCGTCCATCCGCGCCTCGTCGCTCAATACCAGGTTGCGACACGCCTGGAACCCGTCGATCTTCTGCATGTCTGGCAGGGATTTGATCATGCCTTGCCAGAGACTTCGCGCCGTGTCTTTAGCAGCACCCTTGAAAAGGAGATTCGATGTTGTCAGCGGTGCGTTGTGATTCTGCTGTGTATCGAGGTCGAAAAACTGCGCTTTGTCCGCGAAGAACATGCCGCTGACTTGAGCGTTGGCACCCGTTCCATCAAGCTCAACCTCGATGAACGATTTGACAAAGCGAGATCCCATCGTGCCGATCACCCAGTCCAGAGCAGCGTCGCGTCCGACCCGTGCTCGCTGGTAGCTGATCTCGAACATCTGCCGATCCCAGTCTTGCAGGCTCACGTAGCGCAGGTTCGCACCGCTGCCGACCATGAGTTCAGTCGCGCCGACATAAACTGACTGCGACTGCGCCTGGGCAGAGAGATAATCCACCAATACCGTCGCCTGCGCGCCGTCTTCGACAACAACCAGGACGTGTCCCAGTGTCGCACCCGGCAGATCGTTATACATCACAATGTGGATGGGCAGTTCAGCGGTGGTTCCGCGTGGCACATAAACGAACGCGCCATGAGTCCAAAGGGCAGCATGGAGCGCGGCAAACTTCCCCTCGCCTGGCTTGACCGCCCTGGTCATCAGGTTCGGGCGCACCAGGTCCTCATGAAGCCGGCAGGCTGTACTCAAGTCGGTGAAGACAATTCCCTGGCGAGTCAGGGTATCGGCGGTCTCGGAATGAACTACCTCCCCATTGATGAAGGCAAGGAACCCACCCTGCTCTTCACCTGCCAGCGGCTCGCGATTTGCAGCGGGGATCGCCGCCAGGCGGGAATCTCTGCCGGCGGAAATGCGCCCTGCTTCATCCCAGCGCAGGCTTCGATAATCAGTCCGACGCCATTCCTCCAGCGTCCGGTCCGGCATCGGCAGTTCTTCATACAACTCCCAGGCAGCAAGCCGGCTTTCTCGCAGCCAGGTTGGCTCCTTCAGCTTATCGCTCAGCGCTTCGATGTCGGCGCGCGAGTAGCTGGGCGCATCAGAGGCAGTTGGACGGCGGCGCGTTACAGCAACCACACTTGGTTCTCCTTGCATAGGCGTTGGTGATCCACGCGCTCGGCAGCGAGTGCATCGTGGACAATAGACCTGTCGGGCAATTCCGATTTGGGCTAGCCAATCGACCCTTCAAGCTGAATCTGAATAAGGCGATTCATCTCCAGGGCATATTCCATAGGAAGTTCTTTGACCAGCGGTTCAATGAAGCCGTTGACGATCATAGCGTTGGCTTCGTCCTCGCTCATGCCGCGCGACATCGCATAGAAGAGCTGATCCTCGCCAACGCGGGAGACCGAGGCTTCATGTCCCATGGTCACGTGTTTGGCGTCAACTTCCATCGTCGGATAGGTATCAGATCGACTGCGCTCGTCAAGAAGAAGTGCATCACAGACCACGTTGCTCTTGACGTTATCGGCGCCTTCGGCAATCTTGAGGAGGCCGCGATAGCTGGCGCGCCCACCGTCCTTACTGATCGATTTGCTGATGATCTGGCTTGTGGTGTTGGGCGCAAGATGGGTGATCTTGGCGCCGGCATCCTGGTGCTGCCCTGCCCCGGCAAACGCAATCGATAGGACCTCACCGTGCGCACCCTCGCCCGCCAGGATGACCGCCGGATACTTCATCGTGACCTTGCTGCCAAGGTTGCCATCCACCCACTCCATCGTTGCACGTTCGTGAGCAACGGCTCGTTTGGTGACAAGGTTGTAGACGTTATTTGACCAGTTCTGTATGGTCGTGTAGCGGCAGCGTCCTCCCGCTTTGATGATGATCTCCACCACCGCGCTGTGCAGGCTGTCGCTGCTATAAATGGGAGCCGTACAGCCCTCAACGTAATGGACGTAGGCGTCCTCGTCAACGATGATCAGGGTGCGCTCAAACTGCCCCATGTTCTGTGTATTGATGCGAAAGTAGGCTTGCAGCGGCATTTCAACATGCACCCCTTTGGGCACATAGATGAACGATCCGCCCGACCAGACCGCGCTGTTCAGGGCAGCAAACTTGTTGTCTGCCGAGGGGATCACCGTGCCAAAGTACTCGCGGACCAGTTCCGGGTAGTCTCGCAGCCCCGAATCCATATCCGTGAAGATCACACCCTTGGCTTCCAGGTCCTTGCGGATGCTGTGATAGACCACCTCAGACTCGTACTGCGCGGTCACGCCCTGGAGGTATTTCTGTTCGGCTTCCGGAATGCCCAGGCGGTCGAAAGTCGTCTTAATCTCTGCCGGGATATCGTCCCAGTTCTTGCCCTGCCGATCTGTGGCTCGCACGAAGTAGTGAATGCTGTCGAAGTCGATGCCGCTGAGATCTGCGCCCCAGTTCGGCATGGGTCGCTCGACAAAATGCTGATAGGCGCTCAGGCGATACTCGGTCATCCACTCCGGCTCGTGCTTCATCTGGCTGATCTCGCGGACGGTGTCCTCGCTCAAACCAGGACGGCTCTTGTAGGTGTAGTTCTCGGCTTCATGGAAGCCGTACTTCTCGGCATACGAACTGCCGACTTCCTTCAGCGCCGATTCCTCGGCGCTCAATTGTTTCTCACTGGCAACAATATCGACCATGATCCAACCTCTTCTCGCCTATCTGGCTTACTCTGCGACCTCGAAGCGTTCGCGAACCCAGTCGTATCCGGTCTCTTCCAGGCGAAGCGCCAGGTCAGGACCCCCGCTTTCCACAATTCGACCGTTGTACATGACATGGACGAATTCGGGGCGAATGTAGTTCAGGATGCGCTGATAGTGCGTTATGACCAATACGCCAAGTTCAGGTCCACGCAGTTTGTTCACGCCCTCGGAGACGATTCGCAGTGCGTCGATATCCAGACCGCTGTCCGTTTCATCAAGGATGGCGACAGAAGGCTGAAGCACCGCCATCTGGAGTATTTCGGCGCGTTTCTTTTCGCCTCCGCTAAATCCTTCGTTAAGGTAGCGCCCGGCAAAACTGTGATCCATTTGCAGCATGTCCATCTTGGCGCGCATCAGCTTGCGGAAATCGCCGATAGAAATGCCCTTGCTCTCAGCGTCTTCAGCTTTCAGACGAGCATTGATCGCCAGGCGAAGGAAATTGGCAAGCGTGACACCGGGGATGGATACCGGGTACTGGAATGCCAGGAACAGCCCCGCCCGACTGCGCACATCCGGCTCCTGTTCGAGGATATTCTCACCTCTGAAGATGATCTCTCCATCGGTCACCTCATAGGCAGGGTTGCCGAGCAGCACATTTGCCAGCGTGCTCTTGCCAGAGCCATTGGGACCCATGAGCGCGTGGACTTCTCCCTGCTTCACCATCAAGTCCACACCACGCAGGATGGGTTTGCCCTCTACCGATACATGCAGGTTCCGAATTTCCAATGCAGCGCCCATTCTGGCGACACCCTCCGATTTCATCCTGGTTAAATCTACTCTGTACCCACAGGTGCAAAGATGCATGTGAGTATAACAGTCTGATCGGTCAAAGTCAACGTTTTTATCATAATCATTATAAAAATTGACTTAGAAAAACTGCTGTGTTACCATCTCGGTCATGTTGCTACGAAAAGACGGACTGATATTGATGAGCAATGAAACCCGCCAGCAGGTCACTATCGATGGTTTACGAGAAGCGCTGCGAACAGTTGTCGATCCCGAAATCAACATGAACGTGATTGAGCTGGGGTTGATCCGGGATGTCGAACTTGGCGACACGACCTGTCACATCGTCATGATCATGACCACCCCCTTCTGCCCCTACGCCCCGGCGCTGCTTGAGCAGACACGCCGCACCGCCCAGGAATACGCGGGCGTTCTTACTACTATTGAA
>JAEURA010000306.1 GCA_016789005.1 Anaerolineae bacterium | reverse complement strand
AGCTGGAGAACCAGTCCGCTTCCGGAGTGGGCAGGTTGACACAGCCGTGACTCATCGGCTGACCGAAGTTCTCATGCCAGTAGGTCCCGTGCAGCGCGTAGCCGGCGTAGAAGTACATGACGTAGGGAACATCGGGCAGATAGTAACCGGGTCCGGTCATCGTCTGTGCGACGTATTTCCGCTGGACGGTGAAGCTGCCCTGTACCGTCGGGGTAGCAGGCAGACCGGTGGAGACGATCACGCTGCGCACCAGCACCCCATCCTCATAGGCATAGACGCGCTGTTCGCTGAGATCGACGATGACCTCGCGCCCCGTGCCGACACGCGCCGGCGGCGCAGCGGGCGCGGTGACGAAGCTGTACTCGACATCGGGCAGAATCTCGCCGCCAGGGATGACCAGCTCCATGCCCGGCATGACGCGGTCGGCGTCGGTGATGCTGTTCGCCTGGGCGATTTGCAGCCAGCTGACGTTGTAGCGCTCGCCGATGTGGACCAGGTTGTCGCCCGGCTGGACGATGTGAGTCACGCTGCTGTAGCTGGAGCCGCGATACGATCCGCTGTCGCTGGAAATGGCGCTTCCCGGCACGATGACGAGCTGCTGTCCGCTGTAGATCAGGTCGGGGTTGGTGATGTTGTTGATGCGCGCCAGCTCTTCCATACTCATGTTGTAGCGACTGGCGATGCTGCCGAGGCTTTCACCCCAGGCGACCTCGTGAATCTGCTCCTGCACCGGCTCGGCTTCGACGCGCTCCTCATCCGCAGCTTCGACCGGTGGAGCGGCTTCTTCCGGTACGGTCGCTTCGATCTCGTTCGCACTACCCCCCTGCGCCGCGGCGATCAGCTCGTCGAGGCTGGCGCTGGCAGGCGGGATGAGCAGCGCTTGACCGCTGAAGATCGTCCAGGTGTTGGCGATGTCGTTGGCGGTGGCGATTGCTTCCACGCTGACGCCGTACTGCTGCGAGATGCGGAAAAGCGTCTCGCCCGGCTGAATGATGTGGGTCACCGACTCCTGGGCGAGAGCGGGCAGCGCCAGAGACAGCGCCAGCAGGACAACGATAAGGAAAACAGCGCGCCGTTTCACAGAATCTCTCCCGGCTCAGGTGAAATGAGCCGCTCAAATAGTAGACCTGATCGTGTTTCGCAAATTCTAGCATGAAATGGCGATTGTCACCGGCGCAATTGCCCCTGGCTCCGTTTGCCAGTACAATTCGCGCAGCTTGTGTGTTGATCGACATCGCTTACGGTTAGGATAGCGTCCAGAACCCCCATGCTCACACGCACCTATAGAGCAGCCGATAAACTCGGCGTTGTGGCGCTCAAGAGCAGCCTCGCGCTGGTTGACCTGACGCTCGATGGAATCGGCGTCATCTGGCATGGAGTCGCGCACATCCTTCGGCTGTTGGCGCGCATCCTGTCGTTCATCCTCCGCCCGGTTGGTCTGCTGATCGGCGCGGTCACCGGGCTGTTCATGGGCAGCGCGCGGCGTGCAGCGGTGGGGGCGGCGCGCAGCGGGTCCGCGTCGATGGCGCGGCGTGCGGCGCGGGCGCAGATCGATTCCAGCGTTGCCGAGGACCCGCTGCGCAGCCAGAACCGGACGCTGAGCGCGCTGGTCGTCGTGCTGCTGGCGGCGCTGGTCGGCGTCGTCCTGTGGGCGACGGGGCAGGGTACGACCGAGAGCGGCGCACCGCTCCCCGCAGGAATCGAAAGCGGTTCCGGTGTCCTGGTCGGCACTCCCACGGCGCTCGCTGCCGTCCCGACGCCGCCGCCGACCCCGACAGCGCTGCCGCCGGCGTTGAGCGCACGCGGAGCTATCGCCTACGTGGTGCGCGAAAACGGACAGTCTGATATCTATGCCGCGCCCATCGCAGGGCGCACCCCGATCCGCCTGACCAACGACCCCGCCGACGACCGCGATCCGGCATGGTCGCCCGATGGGCAGCGGTTGGCGTTCGCCTCGCGCCGTGATGGCAACTGGGAACTCTACCTGTACAACACGGCGACGGGGGAGACCCGACGCCTGACCACCGATCTGGCGTTCCAGGGCGCACCGTCCTGGAGCAACGACGGGCAGTACCTCGTATTTGAAGGCTACATCGGCGACGATCTGGGGCTGTACGT
This sequence comes from Anaerolineae bacterium, assembly GCA_016789005.1. Taxonomy (GTDB): domain Bacteria; phylum Chloroflexota; class Anaerolineae; order Aggregatilineales; family Phototrophicaceae; genus Flexifilum. The sequence goes on along the minus strand of JAEURA010000306.1, from coordinate 24,641 downwards.
CCTGCGCACCGAGGGCGACCCAACGCCGATAGCCGTTCCCGGCGCTGCCAACTCGGCGCTGCCTGAATACGCGCCGGCATGGTCGCCGGACGGACGGCGAATCGCCTTCGTGTCGCTGCGTGACGGCAACCCCGACATCTATCTCTATTCGCTGGACGATCAGTCGGTCGTCAACCTGACGCAGTCGCCGGAGCGCGGCGAAGATCATCCCGCGTGGAGTCCCGATGGGCGCTGGATCGCCTACAGCGCGCTTGATGCTGGTCAGGAAAAGATCTTCGTCATCTCTACCGAAGACGGCACGTCGCAGGTCATCAATTTCGGAGGCGCTCCTGCCTGGTCGCCCGACGGCGCGAGCCTGGCGGCGGCGGTCGAGACGGTGGATGGCGCACAGATCGTCGTGAATCCCTTCACGTCGTCCAGTTCCGCCGCCATCCTTTCGGTTCCGGCGCGCACCAGCGGAGTCGCCTGGACCGGTCAGCCGCTACCTCCGGCGCTGATCAACGGCGGCGGGCTGCCGCCGGCGGCGGTCGAACCGCTGTACATCGAAGACAGTGAACTGCGCCCCGGTGATCCGCCGTACCGCCTGAATACCATTTCCGGCGTCCAGGTGGAACAGGCGGTCCTGAGCGACCGTGTGAACGAGTCCTTCAACGCGCTGCGACTGGCGGTCAACGAGCAGACGGGCATCGATTTGCTGGGGCGCTTGGATGATGCTTTCTGGCAGATCGACCGACCGCCTGAACCGGGCGTACCGCGCAGCGGCAACTGGCTGTTGAGCGGACGCGCCTTCGCCATCGCGCGCAGCGGCATCAACGGTTTCCCGCCGCCGCTGGAGATCGTTCGGGAAGATCTGGGAGTGGAGACCTACTGGCGTGTCTACGTCCGCGTGAGCGAGGATGCCCAGTCCGGACAGCTGGGCGAGCCGTTGCGCCGTCTGTCATGGGATTTCGCGGCACGCACTTCCGGCGATGTCGAAGCCTACGACCAGGGCGGCAAGCTCAAGACCGAAACTGCGACTGGATACTATGTCGATCTCACGGAACTTGCCCTGGACTATGGATGGACTCGCGCGGCATCCGGGCGCGACTGGCGCGCCAACGCCGCCACGATCAATTTCTGGCTGTTCGAGAAGCGCGACGGGCTGACCTGGCTGCAGGCGATGCGCGAGCTGTATACGGAAGCGCAGCTCGGCGGCTTTGTGCCGACTCCAACGCCTGGCGGTGCTGTCGCGCCGACCGTGCCCGCGCCGACTCTGGAGATTCAGCCTTCTGCCGTGCCGGCGACGCGCACCCCTGCTGGTTCGCTGCCGGAAAACCCGCCGACGCCAGAGTCCGAGACGGAAGGGTAGGGCGCTGTGCAGCGCAGCGGTGGAATTTCCGGCGTCCTGCTCGTCCTGGTGGCGCTGATCGCCTTCGGCGCGCTGCTGCTGATGAATGCGCGCCCGACTCCTGAACTGCGGGTGATCGTGCCGACCGAGGCGAACCCGACTGAGGTCGAGAACGGTTGGGAGCGCGTCCTGGAAGCGGGTTTCGGCAGCGGCAGCACGCCCCTGCCGACGATTGCCATCCCCACCGCGCCCTTCATCGCGCCGACTCTTTCCCTCGCCGAACAGTCTGACGTGCGCTCGCCGGAAGAGCTGAACGGCGGGGTGTCTGGGGAGGGCGATACGGCGCTGGTGGCGGCGACACCGACTCTGCCGCCGCCGACCGGGGCGCTCCTGGCGACTCCCGTGCCGCTCACGGCGGTCGCGGTGACCCGTCCGCCGCAGGACTGGCAGCCTCCGCCGCTTCTGCCGCCGCTCTCGCGCGATGCGCTGGGGCGGGATCATTACTACTTCCATCGCCCGGTTGATTCTAACGCCACCAATCGCGGGCTGTTCTACTACCCCTATGGTTCGGATGGTCCAGACAACAACTACCGCATTCACTCCGGCGTCGATATGCCCAACGACATCGGTCAGACGGTGCGCGCCGCCGGAGCCGGTGTGATCATCTGGTCGGGGCAGGGGTTTCAGGAGACGGCGAGCTACGGCAACATCGTCGTCATCGAGCACGACTTCGGCTACGATGGACGCCGCCTCTACACCCTGTACGCCCACCTTTCGGCGGTGCTGGTCGGCGTCGGGCAGACGGTCGCAGCGCGTGATCCGATCGGACTGGTGGGCAACACCGGACGGGTGACCGGTCCGCACGTGCATTTTGAGGTGCGCATGCCTCAGCCGGGTTCGGTGGAGATTCCCGGTTATGGCGACACCTACAACCCGGTGCTGTGGATGGCTCCTTACGTTGGTTCGGGCGTGATCGCCGGCAGGCTGACCGACGCGCGAGGACGCCTGCTTCAGGATGCCGACATCACCATCCGCAACTGGGCGACTGGGCTGACCGCCGACACGACGACCACCTATATCCTCCCCGGAACGACCGTCGATATGAACCGTGACCCGGTCTGGGAAGAGAACTTCGTGGTTGGCGATCTGCCGGTGGGGCGGTACGAGGTCATCGCGAATATCGAAGGAACCCGGATCTCGCGGATCGTCAACGTCATTGAAGGGACGACGACCTTCGTCGAGCTGTCGCCGACGGTTCCTACCCCGACCAGCTAGAGGGTGTTTGATAATTCATCAACGCTCTCGTAGGGGCGGCTCGCGAGCCGCCCACTGAAAGATCGTCACGGTTACGGCGGACGCGTCGCGACGCGCCCCTACCAAGGGCAATTTTCAAACACCCTCTAGCCCACACAGCGTCGCATATCGTTGGGAAAGCGCCGATAGCGCCTCGCCAGCGTTTCCGCTAAACTAGCGGCATCCGCGACTGCGCGGACGCGAAAATGCCATTTGAGGAGGATGCGTTCATGCATCGAAAATTCTTGCAGCGCTTGCTGCTGTGCATGTCACTCGTCGTGCTGACGATGAGCGCCGCATTGGCGCAAGAGGGCGGTCGCGCGCTGCGTTCTGGTGTGCCGGTGACCGGAAGTCTGGATGACAGCGCCGTCGTTCAGGTGTACACCCTGTCAGCGGTCGCGCAGCAGGATGTCGAAATTGCCGTGAGCAACGCTCTGGGCGTGCCGCTGGCGATCACCCTGACTGATTCCGCCGGCAATCTGGTCGCGCAGAGCGTCGATGCCGATACCGACGGGCAGGAGACTTTGAGCGTCTCTGTCCTCGCCGATGGCGTTTACTATGTGACGGTGTTCAAGGCGGGGGGCGTCGGCGCGATCAGCGCGGTTGAGTTCACCGTGACCGCTACGATCGGCGGGACAGGCTCCGAAGCGGAGCCAACCCTTGAACCGACGGTCGTCGTCGAAACGACGACGGGAGTGACCTTTCAGACCGGGCAGTTCCTGTCGCAGAGCGGTCTGAGCGTCGCGCTGACCTGGAATTCGACTGACGATCTCGATCTCGAAGTGCGCGATCCCATCGGCGGATCGCTGTACTGGGAGACGCCGACAGCCGCCAGCGGTGGAACGCTCAGCCCGAATGTCAATCAGCAGTGCGCTGTCACCACGGCAGAGTCGCCGACCGAGACGGCGTCCTGGTCGCCGGGCGGAATCGCCACCGGCAGCTATGAGGTCCTGGTCTACTACCAGCAGTCATGTACCAACAACAGCCCGGCAAGCTTCACGATCACCGCGTCAGTGGACGGAACACAGCTCCCGCCCATCGAATCGACGATCAATGTTGGTAATGTCTTCGTCGCCAGCTTCGAAGTCAGCGCCGACGGGTCCTCAGCTTTGACCGGCTTGAGCGGGATCGTGACCGATTTGCTGCCGGACAGCGCCGAGAACATCCTGGCGTCGGCGACTCCGCTGCAGCTCGGTATTCCGGTCGGTGGCGTGATCCTGAACGATCAGCCCTATCTCGCCTTCTCCTTCGAGGGGCGCACCAACGACTCGGTGACGGTGAGCATGGATGCCGCTGGCGGCAGCCTGGATACCTTCCTGTTCCTGCTGGATGCTGCGGGCAATGTCGTTCAGTCCAACGACGATCTCGGTGTCGGCTTCACCAACTCTCTGATCAGCAACGCCCTTCTGCCGGTGGATGGCACCTATACCATCGTGGCGACACGCTACGGCAAGCGCATCGGCGGCACACAAGGTCCCTTCACGCTCAACGTCGCGAGCCAGGCACTCAATCTGCCTGCTGAATTCCTGGCGCTGCCCCGCGGCTCGCTGGAGGTTCGGCTGCTGTGGAATTCCGCCGCTGACCTGCAGCTGCTGGTCCGCGATGCCGCCGGAGATGCCATCTTCGACGACGTGATCGAAGTGCGCAGCGGTGGGCGACTCGCCGCCCAGGGTAACGTCAACTGCCGCGCCAGCACCGGAACACCGTTCTCGTACATCTACTGGCCCACCGAACTGCCGCCGCGCCCCGGCGTGTACGAAGTCGAGGTCTGGTATCAGAACGACTGCGCCGACACCACCCCGGTCTCCGGTTCGCTGTTCATCAACTACAACGGGCAGCAGATTTTCAACGATACGATTCGCCCGATTGTCGGGGAACGCTACCTGACCAGCTTCACGATCACCGCCAACAACACGGCGACCCCCAGCGACGGCGGCATCATTCGGGGCGTCAGCGACCTGGATTATGCATCGGAACTGTCGTCGGCGATCACACTCCTGCCCGGCGAAGCGCGCAGCGGCATCATCACGCAGGACAACAAGTTCGATGTCTATCTGTTCACGGCGTCGGCGGGCGATGTGTTCAATGTCGCCATGAACACCACTTCGGGCACCCTGGACCCGCTGCTTTACGTACTGAATGCGACCGGCAGCCAGGTGGCTTCGAACGATGATGCGGCGGTCGGCGAAAACACCAACGCGCTGGTCGCTAATCTCGCCTTGCCAGCCGACGGGCAATACATTATCATTGCCACTCACTTTGGGGGACGCTACGGCGGCACAACCGGAACGTATACGCTGACCCTCACGCGACTGAACTAGCGCGCTGACAGAGAGTGCTCAATTGAGGCGGTCTCCGTGTCCAGAAGATCCAAGTGATCGACGGGACCGCCTCAATCCTCACATCCGCAGCGTTTGCCAACAAAATGAGAGAAACAAGTCTATGAATGTACGCAAACTGCTGCCAGGCATCGCCGTTCTGCTGGTCTTGGTTGCGGCGTGTTCGCCCCCGCCTCCTCTGCGCGACGACGCGATGCTGCGTGATGAGAGCCTCGTCAGTAATGAACCCTGCGCCGCTCCTTGCTGGAATAACATCATTCCCGGCGAGACGAGCTGGCGCGATGCCTTGATCCTCATCGAAGATGATCCAACCCTGAACGACCCCACGACGCGAGAAACCGACGACGAACTGTACCCCGACGCCATCGTCGCGGAGTTCCAGCGCACGGATGGCTCGGCATGCTGCCAGCTCATCTCGCTGGACGGCGAAACGGTCACCACAGTTTTCCTGCGTCTCGCCCCTGGTGTGACGGTGGGAGAGGTCCTCGGAAACCTCGGAGTTCCGGCATATCTGGCGGTCAGCCCGTATTCAGACGATCCGCCTCAGGCGCTCGCGAATCTGGTCTTCCCAGAATCATCTACCGTGATCTATGCCTTCGTTGCCGGAGCCGCAGCAGGGGAAATCAACGAAGACAGCGAAGTGATCGGCGCTCTGTATATCACGCCAAAGGATATGGAAGATCTGCTGAAGGGCAGTTCGCTCCATGTTTGGGAAGGCTACAATACGTACAAGTATTACGACGAAGGCGAATTCGAGATAACGCCTGAGCCGACGCCGACCGCGACAGTGGCAAGCCCGTAACGCCTATAAGAGTTCAAGAGGATCATCTCCGATGAGTGAGGAAACGATGGTGGCAGCACCGACTTCTATCGCCGATTTGGCCGTCGCGATGGAACTGCAAGGCAAGGTCAAGCGGATTGAGCTGTTCGGCGCATTCGTCGACGTGGGCGTCGGCGTGGACGGCTTGCTCCATATTTCGCAGCTGGGCAAGCCCAATGTCCGCAACGTCGAGGACGTGGTCAAGACGGGCGAAACCGTGACCGTCTACGTCCTGCGGGTCGATCCTGAAGCGAAGCGCATCGCGCTGTCGCTGGAGAAACCAGCGCTGCTGTCCTGGGACAACATTCGCGAAGGCGAAATCGTCACCGGCACGGTCGTGCGGGTCGAACCCTTCGGCGTGTTCATCGAATTCGGCGCAGAACGCCCCGGCATGATCCATGTCTCGGAGCTGGCAGCCGGCTACGTGAACTCACCCGAAGACGTGGTCAAGCTGAATCAGGAAGTTCAGGCGCAGGTGATCAAGGTCAATCGCAAAAAGAAGCGTATCGACCTGAGCATCAAGAAGCTGGAAGAGAAGGACAACGCCCGCGCTGTCGCTGAAGTCGCCGCTGACGATGAACCGGTGATGACTGCGATGGAAATGGCGCTGCGTCGTGCCATGCAGACCAACCAGGATGCGCCTCTGCCAGAGCGTTCCGACAAGCTGGCAGGCGCAATTCGCCGTCCGACGGGCGAACGCAGCGACCGCCGCCGCGAAGGTTCTCGCCGTGACCGCGAGCGCGAACGCCTTGAGGATATCTTCGAGCGGACGCTGCGCGGACACAAGGGCTAGATCGCTGCCCGGACGTGCCCTCGCTGCGCGTCGCACAGCGTCACCGTACAACAGAACCACGAAGTCACGAAAGGGGCGAAGAACCGAGGTTCTTCGCGCGCTTCATGGCTTCGTGGTCTTTTTGTTCAGGCGGCGCGTGCGCCGAAGTACTGGCGATACAGCCTGACGCTCGTCGTGATGAGCGAAAGCCCGGTCAGCGTGTGGGCGCTGAGGCACCAGATGCAAAGCGCCTGAATCCACACGATGGAGGCAAAGGTCAGGTAGCAGTGGAAGGCGAAGCCGAAAAGCGTGATGCCAAAAATCGTCAGCACGCCGTAATCGCGCAGGAACTTGAAACGCGGTTCCAGCAGCAGCAGCAGGAACACCACGATGTGCAGCCCCAGACCGAGATAGGCGACGGGAATTCCCACGATCACCGAATAGATACTGTTGGTCACCGCGTCGCAGTTAAACGCGCCGCCTTCGATGCAGACCACCGAAGCGCTGGTGGCTTTGGTATAGGTCAGATAGCCGTTGACGAAGAGGTTGACGAACTCGATCAGCAGGGTCAGGTGCCGTAGGGTGAAGCGCTGCACGAGCGGTATCCCCGACAGCGCCTGAGAAGAGTTGGTCGATGCCATGCGATCATCCTTAACCGATAACGATTTGTGTCCGCCTATTGTACCCGTACTGTGCCGCCTGCGAAGCGCCGATTCGCCGCCGTTCAGACGCCGGAGATGTCCTTCAGGACGCGCACCGGCAGGGTCGCGCCGACGGGGACATCGGTCACCCCCTCCGGGACGATCAGCAGCCCATCCGCCAGGACCATCGACATGAGCGCGCCGGAGCTTTGCGTGCCGGTCAGCCGCGCATGCCAGCCATCCGCCTGGCGCGTCAGGAACGCCCGCAGGTAGCTGCGCCGCCCGTCGCTGCGGATCGGTTCGTCGACGACCGCCTGCACCGTCGGAACGGCATCTGAGCGGCGGCTCATCTTCAGCAGCGCCGGGCGCACGAAGACGTCGAAGGTGACCATTGCCGAGACCGGATTGCCGGGCAGACCGAAGAACGGCACGCGCCGTGCGCCGAGCGCGCCGAATGCCAGCGGCTTGCCTGGGCGGAGGTTGACGCGCCAGAAGCCGATTTCGCCCAGCTCTTCCAGCACGGCGCGCACGACATCAAATGCCCCGACGGACACGCCGGCGGAACTCAGGATCATGTCGGGCAATAGTCCGAGCGCCGTCAGAAACCGTGCGCGCACGTCTTCCAGTGTGTCGCGGGCGATGGGAAGGCGAAGCGGCTCGCCACCACAGCGGCGGATCAAACCGGCGAGTGTGATGCTGTTGCTGTCACGAATCTTGCCCGGCGCGAGCGGCTGATCGACCTCAACCAGTTCGTCGCCGGTGCTGACGATGGCGACGCGCGGTCGGCGCACCACCGGGACTTCGGCACAGCCAATCGCCGCGAGCGCGCCCAATTCCTGGGGGCGGAGTACAACGCCCGCCGCGATCAGGGTTTGCCCGGCGCGGATATCCTCGCCGATCGGGCGCACACTGTCGCCCGCCCGGACCTGCCTGAAGACGGCGATGTCGCCTGGTAGGGGAGAGGAGTCGCCGCCGCGCCACGACTGATCGGTATCTTCCACCGGTACGACGGCATCAGCACCCTGCGGGAGCGGCGCGCCCGTCATGATGCGCGCGGCGCTGCCCGCTTCGATTGTCCCAGCGGGGGCGCTGCCGGCGGGAATATCCATCACCACGCTCAGCCGTCTTGGTGCATCGGCAGCTGCGCCCAGGGTATCGCCGGCGCGCACCGCGAAACCGTCCATGCTGCTGTTGGCGAACGGGGGAAGGTCGATTTCGGAGACGACGGGCGCTGCCAGCACACGGTCGAGCGCATCCGAAAGGGTGACCCGTTCGTCGTCCAGTGGGGCGATGACGTTCAGAATGCGGCTTACGGCGTCGTCGGGGTTAAGCAGATCGGGCAAGGTGCGATCCTTTCCACTGGTGAGACGATGGTTCACCAATTCTAACGGATCACCGCGCCGGCGTGCTGACCAAGCCCTGTGAATATGGGTTACAATAGGATAATGAAACGTTAAACTACGGGTGACTGTATCTCCATGAACAACGCTCCAGTCGTTGTGGGCGGCGTGCAAGCCTTGATCGAACTGCTGCCCGACCTGACGCCCAATGATCGTTCGCTGATCGAACGCGCCTATCACACAGCGGAAACCGCCCACGCCGGGCAGATGCGCAAGAGTGGAGAACCGTTCTTTTCGCACTGCGTTGCGGTTGCCACCATTCTGGCGGAACTCAAGCTGGATGCGGAAGCGATCTCCGCTGCGCTCCTGCACGACGTGGTGGAAGATACAGACATCCCGCTGGAGACACTGCGCGCCGAATTTGGCAAGTCGGTCGCCCTGATCGTCAACGGCGTGAGCAAGCTGCGCAACCTGCCCGAAGTCCAGATGGGCGAGAAGCGCAGCAAGGCGTCGGTCGACCGCAGTTATGAGAACATCCGCAAGATGGCGCTGGCGATGAATGACGACGTGCGCGTCGTCCTGGTCAAGCTGGCGGATCGCCTGCATAACATGCGCACGCTGGGGTATATGCCGGCGGAAAAGCAGCGGCGCATCGCCCAGGAGACGCTCGACATCTACGCCCCCCTGGCGAATCGCCTCGGCATCTGGCAGTTCAAGTGGGAGCTGGAGGACCTGGCATTTCGCTATCTGAACCCCGACAAATATCGCGAGATCGCCCGGCAGGTCGATGAGCGCCGCGCCGACCGCGAGGGGTATCTCAAGCAGATTATGGACACGCTGCGCAGCGAGGTTGAGCGCGCCGGCGTGACCGGGGTGATCATCTCGGCGCGCCCCAAGCACATCTACAGCATCTATCGCAAGATGGAGCGTAAGGACGTTGCTTTCGAGCACGTTTACGACGTGCGCGCTCTGCGGGTGATCGTGGATACCGTGCCGCACTGCTATCAGGTGTTGGGCATCGTCCACAACCTGTGGCGTCCTGTGCCCGGCGAATTCGACGACTATATCGCCGCCCCCAAGGAAAACTTCTACCGCAGCCTGCACACTGCCGTCCGTGACAACCAGGGCAAGACGCTGGAAGTGCAGATTCGCACCATGGAGATGCACGAGCACGCCGAATACGGCATCGCCGCGCACTGGCGTTATAAGGAAGGGCGGAAGGGACATCAGCGAGACCTCGCCTTTGAGGAGCGGATCAACCATATTCGCCGGTTGATGGAATTCGGCGGCGACACGGATGATGCGGCGGCGTTCGTGCAGAAGATGAAAGCCGAGGTCTTCCAGGATCGCATCTACGTTTTCACACCTAAGGGCGACATCATCGATCTCGCAAACGGCGCAACCCCGATCGATTTCGCCTATCACGTCCATACCGACATCGGACACCACTGCCGAGGCGCGAAGATCAATGGGCGGCTGGTCAACCTGACATACACCCTCAAAACCGGCGACCAGGTGGACATCGTCACTCAGAACCGAGGAGGACCCAGCCTGGACTGGCTGAACCCGAACCTGGGTTATGTCAGGACGGAACGGGCGCGCGCCAAGATTCGGCACTGGTTCCGCAAGCAGAACCGCGAGAAGAGCATCCAGCAGGGGCGCGAAGTCCTGGAACGGGAACTGAAGCGCCTGGGCGTGCTGGAAAAAACTTCGCTGGAGGAGATCGGGGCGGGGTTCCACTTCGACCGCCTGGAAGACTTCCTCGCTGAAGTCGGGACGGGCGGCATCAATGGCGCGCAGATCGGCGCGCACATCCTGGAGCGGGAGAATGCCGGAGACGAGGAGCCGGATGAGCGTTCGGTGCTGGTCGAACGACCGACCACCATCCCCAAGAATGGCGGCAGCGGCATCAGTGTGCTGGGCGCGGGCGGAATGCTGGTGACGCTGGCGCGCTGCTGCAAACCGGTGCCGGGTGACCCGATTGTGGGTTTCATCACGCGCGGTCGCGGCGTCATGGTGCACCGCCAGGACTGCGGCAACATCGTCGCCGAGCCGGAGCGGCGAATCGAAGTCGAATGGGGCAAGGAAGATGCCCAGTCGCAGCATGCGGTGGACATCGAAATCGTCGCCTATGATCGCAAGGGGCTGATGCTGGACATCGCGACGGTGGTCGCCGACGAGAAGATCAACATGACCAGCGTCAACGTCAGCACCAAACAGAATATTGCCACGTTCTATCTGACTATCGAGATCGGTTCCAAGGAACAGCTCTCGCGCGTCCTGTCACGTCTGGAGACGATCAAGAGCGTCACAGAGGTCCATCGGCGCTACACGGTTTGATCATCGGTCGGCGCATCACAAGGAGGATTCAGGACCGATCCCGTCCTGCGGCGAACAGGATTTTGCAGCGCGTCGTGCGGGACCGTATAATATGCCGCCTTATGCTAACAGTCACACGACCGTTCAGCGTCGTAACCCGATGGTTATGAATCGGCTGGGTCAAGGGGAGAGTGTAGGATGCATCTGCCAATGGTTCGAAGTCTGGTGGAACAACAACTGCGCAGCCTGCCAGTTTCCACCAGAGTGATCATCGTGCATCCTGAGTTTCAGCTGCGCTATCTGGTGATCGCCGACGCTGTACAGGCTGGAGCATATTACGCCCGCCTGAGCGGCGCAGAGCTTTCGCAGGGCGCGGTTCAGGTCCAGATCGACGACGCCGTCCAGGCGCTACGCCAGGAGTCGAGCCGGCGGCGAGTCAGGAACGACATCATCATCGACGAGTGTGACCGCGCGCAGCCAGAGGCGCTGGTGAAGGTTGTGAGCAGCCTTCTAGAAAGCCGGGCGATTGACCGCGTCTTCCTCGTCTCTCGCACGCTTCTGTTCCGCATTCTGGCGCACGATCACCTTGTCTCGCAGACGCGAATCGTCCCGACGCTGGAACAGGCGCAGCTGCTCGACTATTGCAGTCCGCCATCAGGGGGTGAGACTATCGAAGTGCGCGCCTTTGGGCGAGGGCGTGTGCTGGTATCCGGCAAACCGGTGCATGAGTGGGGAGGGGTGCTGCCGCGCAGCATGTTCTTCTACCTGCTGGATCGCGGAATGGTGGCGCGCAGCGACATCTTTCGCACTTTCTGGCCCAGCCTGTCGGTGGGCGACTCGACCAATGTGTTCCACGTAACCAAACGCAAGGTGAGCGAAATTCTGGGCGTCAGTCTTACCCAGTTCGTCGCAGGGTTCTACCATCTGGCGTCCGATTTGCTGATCGCTTACGATGTCAATCTGTTCACCGAGGCATACAACCTCAGTCAGGTGAGCCAGGGAGATGAAGCTATCGAGCACCTCGAGCGAGCGCTCGATCTGTATCGCGGCGATTTCCTCAAAGGGTTGGAATCTTCCTGGGTTGTGGAACGGCGCGAAGAACTGCGGGCGCTCTATCACGACGCGCTGGCATCGCTGGCGCGCCGTCATTATGAGCGCGGCGACACTCACGCAGCATACGCCGCTTGTCTGCGCGCCGCCGCCCATGACCCCACGCGCGAAGACCTCGTTCAGATGATCCTGACCCTCGCCAGGGAGAGACGTTCTTTCCAAGATGGCGAGATCGTCTACAGCCGACTGAAGGATGCGCTGCGTCTGCGCCATGACCTGGACCCGGACGCGACGACGCGCCTGCTCTATGAGCAGCTGCGCGGCGCTGCCGCCCGCACCTGACCGCCGCGTCAGTCGTCCTTTTCCGGCGCTGTTTCTGCCGGCAGGATAAACTCTGTCAGCGGCGCGACCGTCTGCATCACTTTTTCGTGATTCCCCAGGGCGATGACGATGTCGCCACGTTTGTCGCGACGCCCGTTGGGAACGGCGCTCAGCTTGAGCGCGACCGCCCGCCCTGCATCGGTGAGCAGCAGCAGCGTGTCGTCCATGTCCCCCTGAGCGGCGGCGGCTAGCGGATCGCCAGCGCTCAGCAGCTTCATCGTCACCACGCCGCTGCCGGCGCGCCCCTGGGTGGGGTAGTCGGCGACCGGGGAGCTTTTCGCCACGCCGCTCCGGGTGATGGTGAAGAGCTGCGCCTCCGGGTGAACGGTCTGGGCGGAGATGACGCAGTCTTCGCCTTCGCCAAGCTTGATGCCGCGCATGCCGCCCGTCCCGATAGTCGTGGGGCGCACATCATTTTCCTTGAAGCGAATCGCCTGACCATGAGCGGTCACCAGGAAGACTTCGTCCTCGCCGCTTGTGGGCAGCACCCAGTTCAGTCGGTCGTCGGGTTCGAGGTCCATGACCTTGAAGCTGTGCGACATCATGCCGGGCAGGTCGCTCAGCGTCAGACGCTTGACTTCACCCTTCATCGTCGCGAAACACAGCAGACCGGTCTCCGCTGATGGCGGCAGGCTGAGCACAGAGGTGATCTCCTCGCCGTTCTTGAAGGCGGTCAGATCGCGGAAGGATGTGCCGTCCGCCGCCTGCTCGATCTGTGGAAGCTGATGCGTGAGCACGGTGGCGCACGCCCCGGCGCTGCTGAACAGGTAGATGATGTTCGACGAATCGGACTCCACGACGAAGCGCGGCGGGTCGTTGGCGGTGCTGCGAAGCTCTGGAATCGCCCCGCCAATCGTCCGACCGAGCCTGCCCGATGTCGAAAACAGCACCCAGGTCTTCTCCTGGGGGAGGGTCAGCGATTCGACGGTGATGGTGCGACCCGCGGTCTCGTCGGTGATGATCGTTCGCCGCTGATCGCCGTAAGCACCTTTGATGGTTCGCAGTTCCTCGGCGATCACGTCGCGCAGCTTGCGCTCGTCCGCCAGCAGCCCTTCAAGGTAGGCGATCAGCTTCATCTTTTCCTGATATTCGTCCTCGATCTTGCGGCGTTCCAGCGCGGCGAGCCGGCGAAGCTGCATGTCGAGGATCGCCTGCGCCTGAATTTCGCTGATCGACAGCAGACGGATCAGGTTGTTGCGCGCCGATTCGGCATTGCGCGACTTCCGGATAGTGTCGATCACCAGATCGAGCTGATCCATCGCCTTGAGCAGACCCGCCAGGATGTGCGCGCGGTCACGCGCCTGCTGAAGCTCGTGAGCGCTGCGGCGGCGCACCACCACGATGCGATGATCCAGATAGACCTTGAGCGCCTGCTTCAGGGTCAGCAGTTTCGGCTCGTTGTTGACCAGCGCCAGCATGATGATGCTGAAGGTCTCCTGAAGCGGTGTCAGCTTGAAGAGACGCTGGAGCACCTGAGTCGGTTCAGCGCCGCGCTGAAGCTCGATGGACATGCGCAGCCCCTGCCGGTCTGATTCGTCGCGCAGGTCGGCGATGCCTTCCAGTCTGCCCTCGCGCACCAGGGCGGCGATGCGCTCGATCAGCGCCGACTTGTTGACCTGATAGGGCAGCTCGCTGACGATGATGCGCGACTTGCCGCGTCCCATATCTTCGAAATGCACCTTGGCGCGCATCGTGATCTTGCCGCGGCCTGTGGCGTATGCGCTGACCAGCGAGTCGTCGCCGTTTTCCAGCCCATCGACATGGCGATAGACGATGCCGCCGGTGGGGAAGTCGGGACCTTTGATGAACTGGAGCAGGTCTTCGACCGCGACATCATCGAGGGAATCCCAGCGCTGAAGCATGTAGTGCAGCGCGTCGCAGACCTCACCCATGTTGTGCGGCGGGATGTTGGTGGACATGCCGACGGCGATGCCGGACGCCCCGTTGACCAGCAGGTTGGGGATGCTGGCGGGCAGGACCAGCGGCTCGTTGAGCGTGCCGTCGAAGTTCTCGCCGAAATCGACCGTGTTCATGTCGATATCGACGAGCAGCTCCTCGCCGATCTGCGTCATGCGCGCCTCGGTGTAGCGCATCGCCGCTGCGCCGTCGCCGTCGATGCTGCCGAAGTTCCCCTGACCATCGATCAGCGGGTAGCGCATCGAGAAATCCTGCGCCAGACGGACGAGCGTCTCGTAGACGGCAACGTCGCCGTGCGGGTGATACTTTCCCAGCACTTCGCCGACGATGCGGGCGGACTTCTTATACGCCGATTCCGACCGCAGCCCCATGTCGTACATGGCGTAAAGGATGCGGCGGTGAACCGGCTTAAGTCCGTCACGCGCGTCGGGAAGGGCGCGCGCTACAATCACACTCATGGCATAGTCGAGATACGCCTCGCGCATCTCCGTACTGATGTTGACTGGTACTACAGCCGAAGCAGACATGCAATCGTCCTGGAAGTGCTTTCGGTTGAAGGTCGTGGTATATCGTGCTGCGCCGTGGTGGGCCCCCGCCGGAATCTGATCGAACAGTCCCGGCAAGCGCGCTCATTCTATGCGCGAGGTGTCGCGCATGTCAACCGACGGAACTTATGTTCTATTGTACCACGAAGTTGATCTATTACGGTAGGGAAACCGCCGGGCGTCTGTGCTTGATCTCTTGCTCGTCCTCGTCTATCTTAAGGCGGTGCATCCGACACAAAGGTCATTCATGACGGTAAAATCGACCGCATTGAGCACTCTTCTGACCCTGGCGCTGGTCTGTTTTCTGGCGGCGTGTATGCCGCATGCGCCTTCTCTCGTCTCATTGACCCCTAGCGACGCGCAGCGGACCCCATTTGATCCGGATGCCCTGGCGACCCAGTCCCAGGAGCGCGCTGCGGAATTCGGCTCTTCGATACAGGCAGTTGCTGCGCAGCCCACGTCGCTGCCGTTGCAGGCGAGCCGCCTGGATGGGCTGGGAGGCGAACAGGTTCCGACCGTCACCTGGTTTGGACCCGTCATCGGACCCGGCTACCAGCCGCAAACCTTCGCGCCTGCGCCAACCGGGACGCCGGCAGTCACCAGCGGTCCGGTCACCGGCGGCGTCCCGGCGTCTGCCACGCCTGCGCCGGGGGATGGAGGGGCGCTCTTCCCGGATATCCTGCCGGACCTGGATCGCACCCGCCTCGGTCTTCAGCTGGACATCAATCTGGAGCAGGCGGACTGGGACGAGGCGATGTTTCGCATGAACGAGCATCTGCCGCTCGGCTGGATTAAGATTCAGCTGCCCTGGCGCGATGTCGCGCCAAACGGACCCGGCGAGTTGAGCGCCTACTGGCAGCGCACGCGCCTGTACCTGGAAGACGCTGACCGGCGCGGTTTTCGTATCCTCCTGAGCATCGCCAAGGCGCCGAGCTGGGCGCGCTCCACGCAAAATGCTGACGGACCGCCGGATGATCCGGCGGCTCTCGCCGCTTTTCTGACGCAGATTCTTGCTGAAGTCGGCGGAACCATCGACGCGGTCGAAGTCTGGAATGAGCCGAATCTTCAGCCGGAATGGACGGGAGCGCTGCCCTTCGATGGTTCGGGCTACATGCGCCTGTTCGTATCCGCCTACAGCGCCATCAGAGCCTATTCTCCGTCGATTGCTGTCGTCACCGCTGGGTTGGCTCCCACCGGAGATGGAGCCGGCAGCCGCGACGACCGCGCCTTCCTGCGCGAGATGTACGCCGCAGGATTGGGAAACTATCAGGATATCGCCATCGGCATTCACCCCTACAGCTGGAGCAACGCCCCGGATGCGACCTGCTGCGGAACCAACGGCTGGGATGATGATCCTCACTTCTTCTTCGCCGATAACCTGCGTGATTACCGTCAGATCATGGTCGGTAACGGACACAGCGCGCCTCAGCTGTGGGTGACCGAATTCGGTTACGCGACCTGGGACGGCTTCATCAACCAGCCGGCGGGCACGGGCAATGAGTGGATTCTGCGGAACAGTAAGTGGGTTCAGGCGAATTACACGATCAGCGCACTGGCGATTGCCCAGGCTCAGGGGTTCATCGGTCCCGTCATGATCTGGAATCTCAATTTCGCCACCCTCGCCGGACTGATCGAGAACGGCGATGAGCGGACCGCCTACAGCCTGGTGGTCCCCGGCGAGTCTGGAGATGTGATCCTCGGATCGGCGAATCACACGGAACGCCCGCTGTACTGGATGCTGTACGATGCCATCCGCCCGGAAGTGAACCTCGACACCTACGACTGATCCCCGGAAACGCAGAACAGGGGGCGGCTGCCCCCTGTTCTTTTCACATGCCTTATGCAGTTGTGACGCGCCTAATCGCCCGACGATGACGAGGGCAGCGGGATATCCACCGCCTGCTCATCGCGGTCGCTGCGCCGCACCGACCAGACGATCAGGACGATGCCGATGATCGAGATGATCAGAACCGGGATAGTCGCTTCCGGACCCTGGGTCTGGACGATCAGCGGGGCGAGGATCAGGGCGACCAGGTTCATCACCTTGATCATCGGGTTGAGCGCGGGACCCGCCGTATCCTTGAAGGGGTCGCCGACCGTGTCACCGACCACGCTTGCCTTGTGGTTGGCGCTGCCCTTGCCACCGAAGTTGCCATCCTCGATGTGTTTCTTGGCATTGTCCCAGGCGCCGCCGGCATTTGCCATGAAGACCGCCTGCAGCTGACCGGAGACGATGACGCCGACCAGAAAACCGCCGAGCGCCTGTTCCTTGAACAGCAGACCCACGACGATGGGCGACAGGATCGCGATCAGACCGAGCGGGATCAGCTCCGCCTGCGCCGAACGAGTCGAAATCGAGACCGCCTGCGCGTAATCGGGCGTCTTCTTGCCGCTCATGATTTCCGGGATGCGCAGCTGACGGCGGACTTCCGCCATGATGAAACCGGCAGCGCGGTTCACGGCTTTGATCAGCAGACCGCCGAAGAGCAGGGGCAGCGCCCCGCCGAGCAGCACACCGACGAACACCGTCGGGTCCGCCAGATTGATCGAGCGGCTGAAAGTCGCAAGACGCTCTTCGGGCATGACTCGTTCGATGTCGATGAAGAATGAGCCGAACAGCGATACCGCTGCGATGACCGCCGACCCGATAGCAATGCCTTTGGTGATGGCTTTGGTGGTGTTGCCCGCTGCATCGAGATCAGCAAGGATCTGGCGCGCATTGTCGTCGAAGTCTTCGCCCGCCAGTTCCGCCACGCCGTTGGCATTGTCCGAGATGGGACCGAAGGTGTCCATCGAGACGTTGTTGCCGGTGTGCGACAGCATGCCCACGCCGATCAGGGTGACGCCGAACAGGGTGTACAGGAAGCGATCCGCCGCGCCCACGTCACGCATGCTGATCAGGAAGAGGACGAAGACCATCACCCACAATGCCTGGAAGATGCCGCCCACGACGTTCTTGCGGGTGTAGCCGCGTCCAATCGCCAGGACTGCCACCACCACGCCGACGACGAAGACGGGCGTCACCAGGTCCGGCGGGAAATTGACGCTGTAGACCAGGATCGAGGCGATCAGGCTGGCGACGATCACCAGGACCGACCACACGCTGGACAAATAGCCGAGCGAGATGCCTTCCAGGATCACCAGGGCAGGACCGAACGCCGTCGCCTTGGCGATGCTGCGGACCCGCTTGCCCTTGGCGCTGGTGGCGTATGCCGTCAAGGGGTTGAAGGCGACCGCCAGCGCAACGCCGATGGCGACCAGGGAACCGAGTGACAGGTGCGACAGGAGATCGCCACCGGGGTCCCGACTGCCGGCATAAAACACGGCGAGCAGGAAGGTCGAGATGATGGTGATGGCGCTGGAGATCTCGTAGCTCTTGTACATCGCCTCTTCAGCGTCGTCCACGCGCCACAGCGACACCGCGTAGGTGCCGACGATAGAACTGACCACGCCGATGCCGCGCACCAGCAGGGGCAGCACGATCCAGAAGAGCTGCCCGGTGAGGGCGGTCAGTGCCAGCCCGAGGATCAGGCTGGAGACAATGGTGACCTCATAGCTCTCGAAGATGTCCGCCGCCATGCCGGCGCAGTCGCCGACATTGTCGCCGACCAGATCGGCGATCACGGCGGCATTGCGCGGGTCGTCCTCCGGCAGGTCAGCTTCAACCTTGCCGACCAGGTCTGCACCGACATCTGCCGCTTTGGTGTAGATGCCGCCGCCGACGCGCATGAACAGCGCCAGCAGCGTGCCGCCGAAGCCGAAGCCGAGCAGCACATCGGGCGCAGCCTTGCCGAACAGGATGAAGATCAGCGTTCCGCCGAGTAAGCCGAGACCGTCGGTCAGCATGCCGGTGATGGTTCCGGAACGATAGGCAATGGTCAGCGCCCGTTTGAAGCTGGAACGCGCCGCAGCAGCCACGCGCACATTGCCCTGCACTGCCATGTTCATGCCGATGAAACCGACCGTCGCCGAGAAGATCGCACCCATCGCAAATGCCAGCGCCCGCCCGATGGCGATGCCGGTGACGGCGGAGGAGCACTCCACACGCGCGGCGACACGCTCCGGGTTGAACTCGCTGTACTCGAAGCTGGTGGCGACTTGCTTGGCGGTCATCGCCCGCGCTTCAAGCGCCGCCATCACTTCTTCCTCGGCGGGTTGAAGGGGTGCATTGGCAGCGATGTCCGCCGCAAACGCTGCCTCAACCTCGGTGGGGCAGAAAAGCTCATTGGCTTCGCCCGTTGGCTTGACCAGCGCCACACTCAGGAACATGGCGACGGTCAGCACGACGATGAGAATGGCAATCGTGCGCAGCTGGGTGCGCAGGTAGGCGTTTGCGCCATCCTTGATGAAGCCCCAAATGCGCTGCATGGCGGCGCTGCCCTTGTCGGCAGCGAAGGTCTGGCGAGCCAGCCAATAGGCATAACCCAGTGCCACAAAGGCGGTTGCCAGCACGATGAGGATCATGAGCTGCTCAAACGGTTGAATGCCTTGCATTGCTTGCATCTAAGTAGGTCCTTTGATGAGACGCGCCGTACGAGCACTCATCGCGAAGCCCGGTATGGTGGAGATGTAGAGAGGAATTGCGCCCGGACACAGGAGATGAGTGTTCGTGTCCGAAAGGGGAGTGTAACCGAAATGTGAAATGAAAGCCAAGAAAGTCGGGACGAATGTCATGCCCTGACGACATGATGAATGTAATGTGTTTTTCGCTCAGGCGTCGGCTTGAGAGTTTGCGACCGGCAAGGCAGCAAAAAACGCGAGAACGGCTGCCCGTTCTCGCGTTTTTGTCGGTTGACGGAGGACCCGGCAGACCGGGTCTATGCCATGTTCCGAAACAATTCAATGTCCTCACCCCTGCTGCGCTTCGCTTCCCCTCTCCATGAAAATGGAGAGGGGTCGGGGGTGAGGTGTTTCGTGGCTGATCATGGATTACTGGCTTAGTCGTGATCGACGCTGCGGATGATGTTCTCGTCAGCGTCGTCGTCGTCGTCGAAATCGTTGACCGCATCCAGCGCGCCCTGCGCTTCAAGCGTCGTCACCGGCGCGACCAGCTCGCGGTCCTGGTAGGTGAAGAAACCCGTGCCGGCAGGGATGAGCTTGCCGATGATCACGTTCTCCTTGAGACCGTACAGCTGATCGAGCTTGCCTTCGATAGCTGCGCCTGCCAGCACGCGAATGGTGTGCTGGAAGCTCGACGCCGAAAGGAAGCTGTCGGTGTTGAGCGCCGCCTTGGTGACGCCCAGCAGCACCGGCACGCCCGCTGCCGGGTCTTTGCCCTGCTCGATCAACCGCTGGTTGAGGTCGATCAGCGCCAGTTTGTCCACCAGCTCTCCGGGCAGCAGTTCGCTGTCGCCGCTGCGGGTGATCTGCACCTTGCTCATCATCTTGCGGATGATGACCTCGAAGTGCTTGTCGGCGATGTTCACGCCCTGATTGCGGTAGACTTCCTGTACTTCTTTCAGCAGATAGAGCGCCGTCGCCTCAGAACCCATGATCCGCAGGATGCGGTGCGGGTTCTTCGAGCCTTCGGTGAGCTGCTGCCCCGGGTAGACTTCGCCGCCATCGACCACGCCTTCCGCCAGCCGCGCGCTGGAGGGCAGTTCGTATTCCGCCTCCTGACGGCGCTCATAGCGGACGTAGATGGTGCGCGGCGGGACCGCCGACCTCGACTTAGCGTCGGTCTCGATGTAGACCAGACCCTGCATGGTCGCGACGATCTTCTCGCCGCTGTCTTCGTCCAGCGCCAGGATAGCGCCTGCTTCGATCTTCTGGTCGTCTTCGACGTTGATCGTCCAGCCCGCCGGGACGCGATGCTCTTCGTTCTTCACTTCGCTGTCGATCACGGTTGCGATACGCACACCGTCCTCGCGCTTGGTCAGCCGGATCACACCGCCGATGTCGGTCAGGACGGCTTCGCCCTTCGGCTTCTTGCGCGCCTCAAAGATTTCCTCGACGCGCGGCAGACCGCTGGTGATGTCGCCCGACGCCTGAGCCGTGCCGCCGGTGTGGAAGGTGCGCAGCGTCAGCTGCGTGCCCGGCTCACCGATGGACTGCGCTGCGATGATGCCGACGGCGGTGCCGATCTCGACCATGTCGCCGCGCCCCAGGTCGCGCCCGTAGCACAGGGCGCAGCATCCGTGAATGAGCGCGCAGGTCATTGGGCTGCGGACATAGACCTCTTCCAGCTTGCTGTTCTGGATCGCCTCGCTGACTTCTTCGTCCAGGACGCCGTTTCGCGCGACGATCAGGCTGCCTGTCTCCGGATCATAGATGTCTTGCGCAGCGCAGCGCCCGATGATGCGTTCGTAGAGCTTCTGACCGGCGACATCGTCGGCGCGGCGCACCCAGATGCCCGACTGCGTGCCGCAGTCGGTGCGGTTGATGATCATATCCTGGGCGACATCGACCAGGCGGCGGGTCAGGTAGCCGGCGTCGGCAGTACGCAGGGCGGTGTCTGCCAGACCCTTGCGCGCGCCATGCGTGGAGATGAAGTATTCCAGCGCGGTCAGCCCCTCGCGGAAGTGACTGCGGATAGGCAGGTCGATAATGCGTCCCGACGGGTCCGCCATCAAGCCGCGCATGCCGGCGAGCTGCGTGATCGGACCAAACCCGCCTTTGGTGGAGCCGGAGAGCGCCATGACGGCGATGGGACCGTAGGGGTTCATGGTGCTGCGGATCAGGTCCTGGAGCGTGTCCTTGGTGCGATTCCATACGTCGATGGTGCGCTGATAGCGTTCCTCTTCGGTCAGCAGACCGCGACGGAAATCGCGTTCGGCGCGCTCAACGACGTTTTCGGCGTCTTCCAGCACGGAAGCGCGCTGATCGGGCACGGTCAGATCGGTGACTGCCATCGTGGTGCCGGAAATGGTCGCGTAGTAGAAGCCTCGATCCTTGATGGCGTCGACGATGTCGGTGGTCTTTTCCGAGCCGAGCTTCTGATAGCACTTGGCAACCAGGTCCTGAAGCTGCTTCTTACCCAGGGTTTCCTGTACGAAGCGCAGTTCATCCGGCAGGATGCGGTTGAAGAGGGCGCGCCCGACGGTGGTCGCTTCTGGCTGCTCCGGCGTGCGCGTCGGATCGTCGTAGAAGTTGCCGAGCAGGATAGGCGTGTGCAGCCGCACGATGCCCAGGTTGACCAGTGATTCGACTTCGTCCAGATCGACGACCATGCGCCGTTCGGTCAGGTTCGCCTCGACCAGCTGCCCGGTCATCTTCTTTTTCTTGAGCAGCTTGCGCATCTCGATGGTGTTGACGAGCAAGCAGTCGGCGTCGCCGCTCAGCACCGCCTGAATGGCGGCGTCGATGGCGCTCTGGGTGACCTTGCGTTTGCCCTGGTCATCCACTTCGACCTGTTCATCAAAGACCGCCAAGCCGGGGATGTCGAAGTTCTGCGACCAGAAATAGCCGGTGGTGCGGGCGGCGACAGCGACTTTGACCTCCGGCTTGGCAACAATGGAGTCGAAGCGGCGGAAGTCCTTGGCGCGGTCCGGTTTCGCCCAGATTTCGATGGTGGGGTCCATCGTCAGGTAGTAGATGCCCAGCACCATGTCCTTCGCCGGACCGACGATCGGCTGACCGTCGGCGGGTTTGAGCAGGTTCTTGGTGCTCAGCATCAGCTCGCGGGCTTCCTGGACCGCCTTGTCGCTCAGCGGCACGTGCACCGCCATCTGGTCGCCGTCGAAGTCGGCGTTGAAGGCGGCGCAGACCAGCGGGTGAATCTGGATCGCCTTGCCTTCGACCAGCTGCGGCTCGAACGCCTGGATGCCGAGGCGGTGCAGGGTGGGCGCGCGATTGAGCAGGACCGGGCGTTCCTTGATGACCTCTTCGAGGATCTCCCAGACTTCCGGCTTTTCCCGCTCGATGAAGCGCTTGGCGCCCTTGACGTTGCTGGCGTAGTTGTGGCGGACGAGCCGGCTGATGACGAAGGGACGGTAAAGTTCCAGCGCCATCGTCTTGGGCAGACCGCACTGATGCAGCTTGAGTCGCGGACCGATGACGATGACCGAACGTCCGGAATAGTCGACACGCTTGCCGAGCAGGTTGCGGCGGAAGCGCCCCTTCTTACCCTTGAGCATGTCGCTGAGCGACTTGAGTTCGCGGCGTCCCCGGCGGCTCAGCGCCTTGCCGCGCTGGCTGTTGTCGATCAGGCTGTCCACCGCTTCCTGAAGCATGCGCTTCTCGTTGCGCACGATTACGTCCGGCGCGCCGAGATCGAGCAGGTGCTTCAGGCGGTTATTGCGATTGATCACGCGGCGGTAGAGATCGTTGAGATCGCTGGTGGCGAAGCGCCCGCCGTCGAGCTGCACCATCGGGCGCAGATCGGGAGGAATGACCGGCAGCACCGTCAGAATCATCCATTCCGGGCGGTTGCTGCTCTTGCGCAGGCTTTCGACCACGCGCAGCCGCTTGGTCGCCTTCTTCTTGCGCTGCTTGGAGCGGGTGGTGCGAACTTCATGCCAAAGCTCGGTCCCCATCTTGTCGAGATCGACGTTCTTGAGGATCTCGTAGAAGGCTTCCGCGCCCATGTCCGCCTGGAAGACGTTGCCATAGCGCTGCTTCAGTTCGCGATAGCGCGGTTCGGAAAGGAACTGGAGCACGCGCAGTTCGGTCATTTCAGCGCGGGCGCGCTCCGCCTGGCTGCGAATGCTGGAGACCCGCTCATTCAGTTCCGACATGTGCTTGTCGAGCTGAATCGTCGTCTCGCCGACCATCCGGTCGGCTTCCTGATTCAGGTCGGCAAGCTGCTGCTGGTGCATCGCATCGGTGTCGCTTTGCAGCTGGCTGATGCGATTCTGAACGATATTCTGCACCTGCGAGATGTGCCCCGTCTCGACGGTTTCGCCCTTCGCCACGATCACCACATTGGCGGTGGGGAAGTCGATGTCGGAAGGCGCGGTCTGACCGATGAGCGACTCAATGCGCCCCTGAACGCGGCGCGCCTCGTTCATCATCTCTTCCATCAGGCGTTCGAATTCGCCCTCGTAGTGGACGCGGAGCGCCTTGGTCTGCGCTTCGTAGTCGCCGAGGAGCTGGTCGCGCTGAGAACGCAGATCGGTCATCTGCGTCTCCAGGTCGCTGCCCAGATTGCTTTCTTTCTGCTGTACTTCACGCTCAACGCGCGCCAGCGCCTTGGCGCGGGCTTCTTCATCGACATGCGTGACGACGTACTGCGCGAAGTAGAGGACGCGGTCGAGATTGCGGCGTCCCACGTCGAGCAGCATGCCGAGGTAGCTGGGGACGCGGCGGGTATACCAGACGTGCGCCACCGGCGCGGCAAGTTCGATGTGTCCCATGCGTTCGCGGCGGACTGCGGCGCGGGTCACTTCGACGCCGCACTTGTCGCAGATCACGCCCCGATAGCGGACGTTCTTGTACTTGCCGCAGTAGCACTGCCAGTCGCGGGTGGGACCGAAGATCGCTTCGCAGAACAGACCATCTTTTTCTGGACGCAAACGCCGGTAGTTGATAGTCTCCGGCTTTGTAACCTCGCCATAGGACCAGGAGCGAATCTGCTCCGGTGAGGCAAGACTTACACGGAGTGCCCTGAATTCTTTCGCCTCCAAGGCGTTTCCTCCTCTGCGCTACAGCGCCATCACATGGGAAAGCGTATGTGTTGATACGATGTGTAGAGACAAGAAAAGAGCGTCTGAAAGGTTCATTCAGCGCCTGGGGTGAGTTGACCGAAGTCAATTAGATTTACCGTCTCGAAAATTATACGGTCCTCTGTCGGATTGTCAAGAGAAGTTTAATAGCCAGGCAGGGCAAACGCATCAAAATCGGTTGTTGGCTCATAAGCAGCCAGAACGCGTCGTAGGGGCGCATCGCGATGCGCCCGAAATCGCGGGCGGTTCACGAACCGCCCCTACCAGACCCATCATGTCCGTTGTGACCCCATCG
>JAEURA010000305.1 GCA_016789005.1 Anaerolineae bacterium | reverse complement strand
CTCCTGAATGACCGGGATGTCGCTGGCGATCACCGGCGTGCCGCACGCCATCGCCTCCAGCGCCGGCAAGCCGAAGCCCTCGTAGGCGCTGGGGAAGACGAAGACGCTCGCCAGCCGCAGCAGCGAGGGCTTATCCGCCTCCTCCACGTAGCCGATCCACTGAATGTTCGCTTCGATGCCCAGCTCGCGGGCGAGCGCCCGCAGATCGGGGAACATCGGCTCGGCATAGCGCGGCTCGCGCCCGGCGATCACCAGCGTCGTGTTTTCGCCCTCGGCTCTGGCGACGTAGGTGAAGGCTTGCAGCGCCGCGTCGATCCGCTTGCGCCGGTCGAAGCCGAAGCCGGTCAGCACGAACTGGTCCGGCAGGGCGTACTTCTCGCGGACGGCGGCGTCGCGCTCTGCGCCGAGGCGGGGGTGATAGGCTTCGTCGGCGGCGAGGTGGGTGGTGGTGATGCGATCCGGCGGAATCGCCAGCCGCTCGACGATCTCCGCCTTCGCCGCGTCGCTGATGGTGATCACCTGGGTCGAGCCGCGCGCGGCGGCACTGACCAGCGCCGTGTAGAGGCGCGGGAAAAAACCCGCCGAATATTCCGGCAGCGCCAGCGGGATCACGTCCAGCACGCTGGTGACCAGCGGGATCGGCGACGCCAGCGGCGGACCCCAGTAGGGCACGTGGGCGATATCCGCCCCGGCGCGGGCGGCGGCGGTCGGGAAGAGGCGCTGCTCGAACCACACCTTGCCCAGGTTGGAGCGTGACCCGCCCACCGTCACCACGTTCACATCCGGCGGCAGATCGTCGAAGGTCGCGCCGTCACGCCCATCTGCGGGCAGGACCAGCGTCAGCGTCAGATCGGGCTTGAGGCGGCGCAGGGCGGGCAGCAGCCGCCGAATCACCTGCCCGCTGCCGGTGTTCGGCTGGTCCCAGAACCAGCCGTTGTAGGCGATGTGCATCAGGCGTCTTCGTCCTTGAACGGGGCGTTCTTGCAGTCGGCGCAGATGCCGAACAGCTCCAGCAGGTGTCCGGTGATCTGCATATTGAAGCGCCCTTCCAGCGCGTGGGTGAGCGCATCCAGCCCGCAGTCTTCGAACTCGAAGACCCGGTTGCAGTTCATGCAGATGATGTGGTGGTGGTGTCCGTCGGGCATCAGGACGTAGGTCGGGGCGACGCTGCCGCCCATGTAGGTGGGGCGGATGATCGACAGGCGGGTGAACAGATCGAGGGTGCGGAAGACGCTGGCGCGCCCGATGCCGGGGTCGCGCCGTCCGACTTCTTCCAGCAGGGCGGCAGAGGTGATATGTCCGTCACCCGCTTCCAGCGCCGCCAGGACGGTCAGCCGAGCATGGGTGAGCTTGAAACCCGAATCGCGCAGGCGCAGCGCGCGCGGGCTGAGAGGGTCAGTCATGGTGGCGCAGAATCCGTGTGCGTACGTTACAACGCTATTGTAGCATTTCGTGGTGCTACAATTGAACAAAACGCCATCCAGCAGGTATGTAGTTACAGATGAGCAGCATCCTGGTCTTGAAGGAGCATCCCGTGCAGCAGGTGACATCGAGCGCCATCCCGGAACCTCGCGCCCAGCCCCTCGCCGCCGGTTCCTTCGAGGTAGATGCGCATCTGCCCGTCTGGGCGCGGCGCACCAACCCCATCGTGCGGCGGCATCTGGGGACCGCCTGGAAGACTTTCCTGCCCAACGTCAACCTGCTGGTGCGCCTGTACGCACTTCAGGCGGCGGTCATCTTCGCCTCACTGTTCCTGCCGGGGCTGCTGACCCTGCTCATGCCCACCGTCACCGTGTCGCTGGTCCTCCTGCCGCTGGGCGTGGTCATGTTCGCCCAAATCCTGATCGAATCGGGCAGCGCGGCGGCGACCTTCGTGGTCGATGAGCGCCGCAACGAGACCTTATCGCTGACCCTGCTCATCCCGCATCCCATCCTGCACATCATCTATGCCAAGATGTCGGCGGCGCTGTGGCGGCACGTCGAAAACCTGATGCTCATGTCGCTGGCGGTGGTGCTCTTCAGCATGCCGCTGATGATCATCCAGTACGACGTGCAGTTTCACATCGACAGCGCGCCGGTGCTGGTCCGTCTGAGCCTGATGGGTGGGCTGGCGGTGTCGATTCTGCGCCTGTGGATCGAACCGGTGATGGTGACGGCGCTGGCGGCGATGTACGGCGCTGGCAGTCGGTCGCGGGTGCAGGCGATCACCGCAACGCTGCTGACCGCCGGAGCCTACTTCCTGGCGATCAATCTGGCGCGCGTCCTGCCCGTCGAAGGCATCTGGCGAATCCTGATCGAGACCGTGCTGCCGCTCATCTTGCCGGTGATCATCACCGCCGCTGCCCTGCGCTACAGCATCTTCCTGCTGACGGAAGACTGACCGAACAGACGGCTGAACGTTGGGGAAGCGTTAGCGCGAACCTCACCCTTTCCGCTACAATACGCCTGATTCAAACGGAATCAGGAGGAATAGCGATGTCCTTTAGACGTGTGCTCATCGCGCTGGCGCTGACCTTCGTGCTGGCGCTGCCCGCGTTCGCCCAGACTACGCCGCAGACGGGGGCAGTCGCCGACCCGAACGCCAATGTCAGCTGGCCCCCGCCGGTCTATGTGCTGCGTGGACAGTTCGAGGTGCGCGGCACGGCGAATCTGCCCAATATGTCCAATTACTTCATAGAGTTCCGCCCCCTGGGCAGCGATTTGCAGCCGCTCACGCCGGATGACTGGTTCCCGGCGATCCTGCCGAGCGCCTCGGCGGTGGTGGATGGCGTGCTGGGCGTGTGGGATACCCGTCTCACGCCGGACGGACTGTACGAGCTGCGTCTGACGGTCAATGTCACCGGCGGGCAGGCGGTCCAGCAGTCGATCACGCCGATTCGCCTGGAAAACACCCCGCCGCCCTTCGCCGTGACGCCGACGACGGTCCCGACGGCGACTCAGCCGCCCGCGCCCCCCGCCACGCCTACGCCGGAACCGACTGTCAACACCACGCCGCGCGTCCGCATCACCACGCCGCAGGGCAACGTGCGCGAGGGCGACAGCACCGCCTATCGCATCATCGTGACTCTGCCGAACAGCACGGAACTCAACATTCGCGGCATCAGCAACCGCGGCTCCGGCTGGTACTACGTCATGATGCAGGATGGACGTCTGGGCTGGATGTCGCCGGACATCGTCGAGACGCTTGGCGATCTGACCGGTCTGCCGCTGGTCGCGCCGCCGCCGCCGCCCGCGCCGACTGCCGCGCCGCTTCCGACCGCTGCGCCGGTGACGGCTGCCCCGGCATCGAACGCCAACCTGGTCGCCGGCATCGTCGTCCTCGATCCGGGTTCACCGAGCTGCGCGCAGACCTTCACGGTCGGCTTCGACGTGGCGAACCTCGGCTCTGAAAACACCATCGCCAGCGGCACGATCAGCCTGGTCGATGTGCGCGCGGCGGACGGCTCTGTGCAGGGCACGACCACCGGCGGCTTCCCGGTGCTCACACCCGGTCAGACCTTCCGCGTCAACATGCCGCTGACGATCAGCACCTGGTACAACGAGACGCATCGCATCACGCTGACGATTGATCCCTCCAACGGCATCCCGGAGAACAACGAGGGCGACAATGCCCGCACGCACGAATACACCCTGCAGAAGGGCAGCTGCCCGTAAGCGCGGCTGAGCGAATACGAAGGAATGAGTATGCTGCGACGACTTTTGATCTTCACGCTGTTTCTGGCGCTTGCCGTCACGCCTGCCCTGGCGCAGGACGACGGCATTCGCATCGACTTTCCACCGCCGGTTTACGATGTCGCCGGGACCTTCACCGTCTTCGGAACCGTCAACCCGCCGAGCGGGCTGAACTCCTACTTCTTCGAGATGGGAAGCTACCCTGAAGCGTCGATCTGGACGCCCGTCTCGCTGCCCAGCCGCACCCCGGTCACCGGCGGCGCGCTGGCGACCATCAACACCAGCATCGTGGCGGACGGCATCTACAGCCTGCGCCTGCGCGTCCTGCTGACCAACGGCGAGTCGCGCAGTCTGGTGGTCGCGCCGCTGCGCGTCGCCAATACGCTGAACCGCCTGGATGGAAGCGCCCCGCCGCTGGTGGTCGCGCCGCAGGTGACCGAACCGCAGGTCCCGCCGACGCCGGAGCCGCCGCGCATCGTGCCGCGCCCCAATGTCGTCAGCGAGCTGCCTGTACCCGTTGGCGGTCAGATGGACACCTTTGACGAGAACGCCGCCACCCTGATGCGTCAGGCGGGCATGACCTGGATGAAGTGGCAGATCCCCTTCGTGGTCGGCGACCGTTCCCTGATCGATGTTGCCCGTGACCGCATCAACTGGTCGCACGAGCAGGGCTTCTTCGCCTTCCTGTCGATCAAGGGCTTGAAGGACGAGCTGGCAGCCGGTGGGCTGGAATATGTCGATCAGTATGCCGCCTTCGTCGGTGAACTGGCGGCGCTTCAGCCGGACGCCATTCAGGTCTGGAACGAGATGAACCTGGACCGCGAATGGCCCCAGGGGCAGATCGACCCGCGCGCCTACGTGGAACTGCTGCGCGCCGCCTACGAGGCGATCAAAGCCGTCGATCCCGCAGTCAAGGTGGTGACCGGCGCGCCGTCGCCCACCGGCGCGGAAGGCGCTTTCGGTCTGGACCGGGTCTGGAACGACGACCGCTATTACCTGGGCATGGCGAACGCCGGCGCGGCGCAGTATTCCGACTGCATCGGCATCCACTACAACGAAGGGATCATCTCGCCGCGCCTGCAGGGCGGCGACCCGCGCGGCGAATACCCGACCTACTACTTCCCGCTGATGCTTCAGCGCGCGGCGTTCCCCTTCCGCAGCTCCAACCCGCCGCTGTGCTTCAGCGAGATGGGCTATCTGTCGCCGGACGGCTACGGTCAGCTTCCGGATGGCTTCGCCTGGGGCGCGAACACCAGCGTCGCCGAACAAGCCGAGTGGCTGCGCGACGCCATCGAGATCGCGGCGACGACCGCCAACGTTGATCTGATCATCGTCTTCAACGTCAATTTCACCCGCTTCGTCGATGGCGATCCGCAGGGCGGCTATGCGATCATCCGACCGGATGGTTCCTGCCCCGCCTGTGACAGCATCGCTCAACTGCGCAGCGCCGGATGAAAACCTCACCCCGCCCCTCTCCTCAGCAAGCGCTGGGAGAGGGGCGGGGTGAGGGACATTCCCAGCACTCATCGAGAGCGGAAACATGACAGGCATTGCCAGAATCATCCACAAAGCACAGACTGCCTACCGCCGCTTTCTGGGTATTCCCCTGCCAATTGTGACGGCGAACCTGGGCGGCAAGCTCCTGCGGGTGCGTGAAGGCGCGGTGCCGCCGACGCCGCAGATGGATTATGGCTGGATCGCCGCCTGCGCGCTGCGGGCGACGCGCGTTTTCGATGTCGGCTCGAACATCGGGCAGGCGGCGCTGATCATGCTGCTGTCGCCGACCGTTGAAGAGATCGTCATGGTCGAAGCCAACCCGCTGGCGCTTTCGGTTGCGGCGGACAACCTGATCATGAATCACCTGATCCAGCGCGTGCGCATGATCGCCGCCTTCGCCGACCAGCGCGACGACGATGAAGTCACGCTCTGGACCTATGAGACCGGAGCCGCAGGAAGCGTCTACCGCGAGCGGGCGCAAACCGCCGCGCGCCACAACACCTCGATGCAGGTCCCGACGGTGACGCTGGATACGCTGATGTCCCGGTTCGGCGCGCCTGATCTGCTCAAGATCGATGTCGAAGGGGCGGAACTGCGCGTCCTGGAAGGCGCGAAAGGCATCGCGCGGACGGGCAAAGCGCGCTTTCTGATCGAGATGCACATGATCCCCAACCTGACCATGATCCAGCACATCGATCTGCTGGTGAAATGGTGCGACTCCGTCGGCTACAGCGCGTGGTACGTGCATACGAGTCAGCGCCTCCCGCTGGGCGGCGTGCCCGACGCCCGCTGCCACATCCTGCTCCAGCCAAAAGACTGGATCTATCCGGAGTGGCTGACTTCAATCCCCGCCTTCGCCACCGCCGATGTGGCGCTGCGCCAGCTCGCCGGCGGCTGAAAGCGCGTCTGCCAGCGCTGCCGCATCACGGCGCGGGACGATGCGCGCTGCTGCGTACCCATGCAGCGCTGCGACCACCTCTGCCTGATCGAAGGCGACCACCGGTTTACCTATCTCCACCGCCGCCGCCAACCCATGACTTGCGCCGGGAGCCACGCACGGCAGCAGGAAGACCTCCGCCTGACGCATTTGTTCAGCGATGCGCGCCTCATCGGCAGTCAGCAGAATTTCCACCTGCCCGTCGAGCGCGAACTCGCGGCGCGCTACGATCACCGCTTCGAGGAAGCTGCCGGCGCCGATGATCGTGTAATGCGCCGGCGTGCCGCGCTGGGTCAGGCGATGCACCGCCTCCAACCCATATTCCAGCCCGCTGCGCCAGTCGAGCGCGGCGACCGTGATCACCCTGAGCATGGTCACACCTTCCTCGCATGATTCTGAATCGCAAATCGATAGAGGTCGATGAACTCCGCCGCCTGACGATCTGGCGCGAACTGTTTCAGGGCGCGCTCACGCCCCGCCAGCCCGAACTGGCGGCACAGCGCCGGGTCGCCCGCCAGGCGGGCAAGCGCCGCCGCCATCGCCCGAACGTCGCGGGGCGGGGTGATGAATCCTTCCACACCGTCGTTCACGGCTTCGTCCATGCCGCCGGACCGGGCGGTGACCACCGGCAGCCCGCACGCCATGCCTTCAACGACGGCGTTGGCGATGCCCTCACTCAGTGCGGTGTGCAGCAGGATGTGACTTTCGTGCAGGAGCCGCCGCACGCCGTCCGGGGGCAGCTTGCCGGTCAGGATCACCCGATCCGTCACGCCCAGGTCCGCCGCCGTATAGCGAATGCGCGCGTCGTCTTCACCCTCGCCGATGATCACCAGCCGGGCATTCAGTCCGTGTTCTCTGACCAGCCGTTCCAGGGCACAGACGGCATATTCGTACCCCTTGCGCCAGATCAGACTGCCGATCAT
Organism: Anaerolineae bacterium; assembly: GCA_016789005.1. Taxonomy (GTDB): domain Bacteria; phylum Chloroflexota; class Anaerolineae; order Aggregatilineales; family Phototrophicaceae; genus Flexifilum. The sequence continues at coordinate 2,762 of JAEURA010000305.1, read as the reverse complement.
GACGATTTGCAGCGGCTCGGACGCGGGCGGGGTTTCCGGCAGCGAGAAGAAGCTGAGATCGAGGGCGGTGTAGATCACCCGCGCCCGTTCCGGGGCGAGACCGAGCGCCTCGCCGTCGCGCAGGATCGCCTTCGAGACGCAGTGATAGCCGCTGCACGTGGGCAGCGCCTCGCGCAGGCTGCGCGCGTAAGACTCGTAGCCGGGGATGTAGGGGACGATGCTGATGGCGCGCCCGCGCAGGCTGAGGATGGTGGGCTTGTTGAAGGGCTGGATGACGCGGACATATCGGCTCAGACTGTGGGGCCACTGAAAATGATAGACATCGGCGGCGCGCAGCAGCGCCGCCCGCTTTCCCAGCAGATCCGGCGTCCAGCCGTAGCGGGCTTCGACCGTCGCGATGGCTTTTTCGACCAGCCGGGGCGGGGACTTCCCCTCCCAGATCGAGACCTTTGCCCCCGACTCCTGGAGGAAACGAATTTGGTTTCGCACGAAGGTCTGCGGGTTTTCACCCACGCCGAACATCAACACATGCATCGTCTGCGCATCCTGATAGAACGGGTCATGATTCCGAGTCGCCTACGTACTGAAGTTCAGCGAGGACCGGCAGGCGGTCGGCGATGCTCACCGGGGGCAGTACTTCGGCGCTGACCGCCTGGAAGTTCTGATCATGCCAGATGTAATCGAGCCGGAGGACCGGTCTCAGAAAGCCCTGGGCATAGCCGCCGCCGGCGGGAAAGGTGAAGCCCAAGCCGCTGCCGGCTTCGCGAAAGCTGTCGCCCAGGAACGCGGCGAACTGATCATAGGCGGGTTCGAATTCCAGGACGTTGAACTCACCGGCGACGATCATCGGCAGGGTCTCCTGGGAGAGCCGCTCCATGAGCGCGGCGATTTGCTCATCGCGCACGCCGGTGTCATAGTTGGCGAACAGGCTCGCCAGGTTGTTCGCCGCCCCGACCCCGATGGGGGCTTGCAGGCTGACGTTGTAGAGGGCGATCGGCTGGTCCTGAAAGGTGATGACGACGCGGGTGTAGACGCTGTCGGGCTTGAACCCTTCCTGTCCTTCCGCCTCGATGGGGTAGATCGACAGGGTGGCGTTGCCGCGATAGTCCAGATCGGTGGCTTGAAGCGCCTGATGCGGATAAGGCTCGCGCAGCGTCTCGATACCCGGTCCGGGTGGGGCGAAGAACGTCTCCTGGATCAGCACCACATCGGCGGGCTGGGTGTGCAGCCACAACTCGGCGTCGGCGCGCACGGCGGTCTTGCCGGAGGCGTTGAAGATCAGCAGGCGCAGCGGTTCTTCACTGGCGCGCAGGGTCGGCGTGAAGAGGAAGACGTCGCTCAACCACGCCAGCGCGACGAGGCACACCACGGCGGTGGAACCCTGAGCGACGCGCGACCGCGCCAGGATCGCCAGCGCCAGCGCCAGGGGGGCAGGGATCAGAAAGAACATGGTCAGGCTGATCAGCAGCGCCAGCGCGACCGGGTTCGTCACATGCAGCAGGCGCAGCAGGATCAGCGCGACCACGAACAGGCAGTAACCCAGGGACATCCCCGCCAGCAGCCGCCGCATCATCCCCCAGAAGGCTCCAGATAGCGCTGACGATACCACGCCCAGGTGCGCGCCAGCCCTTCGAGGATGTCGACCTTCGGCGCAAAGCCGAGCTGTTCGCGCGCTCGTGCATTGTTGCAGTAGGTGATGCTCGCCTCGCTGAGCGGCGCTTCGACCATCTCGGTGATCGCTTTCCTGCCGGTCAGCTCTTCGTAGATGCCGATGAAATCAGTGAAGCTGAGCGGGCTGCCGAAGCCGAGATTGTAGATCTGAAAACCCATCGGGCGGTGGAGGGCGGCGATCACCCCATCGACGATGTCGTCGATGTACGTCCAGTCACGCAGGAGCGCGCCGCCGGCGTACATCTGGATCGTCCTGCCGTTGAGGATGCTGTCCAGCGCCTTAAGCGGCATCATGTCCGGGCGTCCGTGCGGACCGTAGACGTTGAAGAAGCGCAGGACGTTGACGTTCAGGCTGTAGAGGTTGTGGTAGGAGTGGGCGAAAAGCTCGGCGGCGCGTTTGCTGGCAGGATACGGAGCCAGCGGCATCGTCGCCGCATCTTCCTCTACGAAAGGGACGCGATCGGTATTGCCGTAGACCGACGAGGTTGAACCGAGGACGAAGACTTCAACGCCGTGACGGCGCGCCGCATCGAGCAGCCCGACCGTCGCCAGGGTGTTAACCTCGGCATACAGGCGTCCCCGTTCCATCGAATAGCGCATCCCCGCCATCGCCGCCAGATGAGCGACCCTGCGGATCGAATACGTCTGGAACAGCCGCTCGATGCAGGCTTCGTCGCGGATGTCGCCTTCGACAACCGCCGCCTGACCGCCCAGCGCCGCGATGTTCGCCCGTTTGATCGCCGGGTCATAGTAGTCGTTGAAGTTATCGAGGATGACGATGGGTTCCTGCTGCGCCAGCAGCCGCAGCGCCAATCGACTGCCGATGAAGCCCGCGCCGCCGGTGATGAGGATGGTCATGGGTGGGATCAGCCTGTCTGGTTTCGTGACATTTGCCAGCGCGGATTATACCTGACATGCCGAACGCCTGATAAGCCAGAGATCGTCCCCCCGCAGGGCAAACGCATCAAAATCGGTTGTTGGCTCATAAGCAGCCAGAACGCGTCGTAGGGGCGCATCGCGATGCGCCCGAAATCGCGGGCGGTTCACGAACCGCCCCTACCAGACCCATCATGTCCGTTGTGACCCCATCG
>JAEURA010000287.1 GCA_016789005.1 Anaerolineae bacterium | reverse complement strand
CGCTGCTGACGGCGCAGATGCCGCCGGACAAGCACTATGACTACGATTACATGCTCTCGCTCCTCGACTGGGACGCCAATACCGCCCCCGATTTCGTGGATCGCTTCTATCTGACACCCATCCTGGCGAAGCCCGCCGAGGCGATGGACGGCTATGAGGAGAAGTGGATTACCTATGGCAGCGAATGGTTCAGCGCCAAGAGCCTGACCGTTCAGCCGGGACGCACCGTGACCGTCGCCGACCCGGCAGCCTACGGGCTGATCTGCGTCGAAGGCTACGGCACGTTTGGTCCGCACCCCATCGCCGCGCCGACGATGATCCGCTTCGGGCAGATGACCGAGGATGAGTTTTTCGTCACGGCTGACGCCGCGCGGGCGGGCGTGCCGATCACCAATCGCAGCACGACCGAACCGCTCGTCATCCTCAAGCACTTTAACCCCGGCAATCCCGACATGCCGGCGAAATCCTGAAAGTCCACATTCGACGCAGGCGCGGCGGGACCGTGAGTGCCGCCGCGCCGTTCGGCTTCACGCGCTCAGCACCTCGACCACATCGACTGCCCCGGCTGATCTGGTAGAATTCATTCGCTTCTGACCGCGCCTGAATTCGAGGACCTTATGGGAATCGCCGCCCTTCTCCGTGAGAATATCGTCCGCACCCTGAACCTGCGCCAGGCGGTGCAGCTGGTCTACGGCGCATCACCCCGCCTCTTCGCCGCCAGCGCCGTGCTGGTCGTCATCCAGAGCGCGCTGCCGGTGGCTGTTCTGTACGTCACCAAGCTGATGATCGACGACATCACGCTTCAGCTGGGGCTGCCGGCGGAAGGGCGAGACTTCTCGCGCATTGCCGGGCTGATCGCCCTGGTCGGCTTGCTAACCCTGGTGGAAACGCTGTTCGCCACGCTCAACACGCTGATCGCTGAAATCCAGGGCAGCGTGGTCGCCGACAGCATCCTGGCGCGCATCCAGATGAAATCGGTCGAGGTCGATCTGGCGTACTACGAAAACGCCCAGGTCTACGACGCCCTGTATCGCGCCCAGCAGGACGCGCCCTATCGCCCCCCGCGCATCGTCAGCGGGCTGCTGCGCATCGGACAGAGCGCGCTGTCGCTGGTCGGCATGGTCGGGCTGCTGGCGACGGTCAACATCGCCATCGCGCTGATCGTGCTGGCGGCGACGATCCCGCGCCTGTTCGTGCGCCTGTGGTCCTCGCGGACGCTCAACGCCTGGCTCAAACGCCGCAGCGCCACCGAGCGCCTGCTCGTCTATTACAACTACATGCTCACCCTCAGCCACTACGCCAAAGAGGTGCGGCTGTTCAACCTCGGCGGGCTGTTCACGGGGCGCTCGGTCGCCGCGCGCACGACGCTGCGCCAGGAGCGCATGGCGATCTCGGCGCGCCGCGCCGTCTTCGACATCGGCACGCAGGCGGCGGCGGTCGCCGCGCTGTTCGTCGCCTATGGCTTGATCGCCAACGATGCGCTGCTGGGCAGCGTGACCATCGGCAGCCTGGTCATCAGCTTCCAGGCGTTCCAGCGCGCCCAGGGCTATTTCGGCGACATCCTGGGTCAGCTGGCGCAGCTGTACGAGGACAATCTCTTCCTGCAAAACTACTACACCTTCATGGCGATCAAGTCGAACATCGCCGCGCCCACCCGCCCGCTGCCGGTCCCCGCCGCCATGCAGCAGGGCATCCGCTTCGAACAGGTTTCCTTCGGCTATGTGCCTGGCGCCAAACCCGTCCTGGATTCGATATCGCTGGAGATCAAACCGGGCGAGGTGGTGGCGCTGGTCGGCGAAAACGGCGCGGGCAAGACCACCCTGACCAAGCTGCTGTGCCGCCTGTACGACCCGACGGAGGGGCGCATCACCATCGATGGGGTGGACCTGCGCGACTTCGACCCTGCCGACCTGCGGCGCGTCATCAGCGCCATCTTTCAGGATTACGTCACCTACTACATGACGGCGGCGGAGAACATCTGGGTGGCGGAACCGTCCGGCGAGGTAGACCGTTCGCGTGTCGAAGCCGCCGCGCGCAAGTCGGAGGCGCACCCGGTCATCGAGGCGCTGCCGCACGGCTACGATACGATGCTCGGCGCTTATTTCCAGGGCGGGCAGGAACTCAGCGTCGGGCAGTGGCAGAAAATCGCGCTCGCCCGCGCCTTCTACCGCGACTCGCAGGTGATCATCCTGGATGAGCCGACGGCAGCGCTGGACGTGATGTCCGAGGCGGCGGTCTTCGACCATTTCAAGCAGATCGCGCGCGGCAAGACGGCACTGCTGATCAGCCATCGCCTCAGCACCGTGCGCATGGCGGACCGCATTTTCGTGCTGGATCAGGGCAGAATCGCTGAGTCCGGCACGCACGACGCGTTGATGGCGCGGGACGGCATCTATGCCCATCTGTTCCGCACCCAGGCGCAGAATTACACGCTCAACGACCAGTAAGCAGGCGCAATGACCCCAAGACCGATGACCTCGCTGTTCCAACGCCCATTCGAGAATCCGCTGATCGCCAGGTTGATCACTGCCGCCGTCCTGATTGCCCTGGCTGCCTACATCCTGGCAGGCGTGCCGGTTACGCCGTTCCACGCCGACGAGGCGACGCAGATCGCCATGAGCCGCGATTACGCGGCGATCTTCCTGGAAGGCGATCTCGATTCGCAGCGCTATCAGGAGAATCCCGCCGACCCTGCCGCTCAGGAGCTTCGCCTGATCAACGGCGTCGTCACCAAGCTGCTGATCGGCTTGGCATGGCAGGCGCGCGGCTACAGCGTCGATGATCTCAACCAGCCCTGGGACTGGGGCGCGGACTGGACCTACAACTTCGAAAACGGGCACGCGCCATCGCCCGATCTGCTGATCACGGCGCGCATCCCGTCGGCGGCGCTCTACGCACTCGGTCTGCTGCCGATGTTCGCTCTGGGCTGGCTAGTAGGGGGTCGAGTCGGGGCGTTCGTCTCGGTGCTGCTCTACGCGCTGCACCCGGCGCTGCTGCTCAACGGGCGGCGCGCCATGATGGAAGGCGCGCTGATCGCCTTCAGCCTCTTCACCGTGCTGGCGGGCGTGTGGTTTGCACGGTCGCGCTCGTGGGGGTCGGCGCTGCTGCTGGGCTTGGCGGCAGGTCTGGCGCTGGCGAGCAAGCACACGGCGGCGTTCACGCTGATCGCCGTCTATGGCGGCTGTCTGCTGCTGCTGAGCGTGGAGGCGCTGCGCCGCCGAGCAGGAGAATCAGGGCGGCGCGCCTATTCCGGGCTGATCTGGCTCGCTCTTTCGGCGCTGCTGGCGCTGGGGCTGTTCTATGCGCTCAACCCGGCATGGTGGGGCGACCCGATCGGGCGCGCCGGTCAGGTGCTTGCGCTGCGCAGCGATCTGCTCAATGGGCAGGCGGCGGCATTCGGCGGCTACCCCGATACTGGCGCTGCGCTGAGCGGCTGGCTCCGTCAGGCATTCCTGCCGCCGGCACAGTACTACGAAGTGCCGGTGTGGGCGAACTACATCAACGGTGAGATCAACGTCTACGAGGCGTCAGTCTTTGACGGCGTGCGCGACCTGAAGGCGGCGGGGCTGGAAGGCGTCCTGTTTGATCTTCTGCTGCCCCTGCAGGTCGTCGCCGGGTTGGGCGCGCTGTTGGGCGGGCGCAGCGTCGAGCGGCGGGCGCTGCTGCTGATCTGGGCGGTCGTTACGGCGCTCACTACCGCGCTGCTGACTCCGCTGGAATGGCAGCGCTACTACCTGCCGATGCATCTGGCGTCGCTGCTGCTGGCGGCGGCGGGCGTGGCGTGGTCGGTTCGCCCGGCTTCGAGCGGAGCGAAGGTCGGTGGGGCTGCGAGCCAGCCTCCGACCTCCGCTCCTGACGTCTGATCAGCCGCCGATCACAACCCGGCGACCGCCAGCGCCAGCTGGCGCTGGACCTTCTTGGTGTTGAAGCGCTGCCACATCGCCGGCACGCCGGCGCGCAGCGCAGTCTTCTGCGCCTCCAGCGTCGCGATGTAGGTTTGCAGGGCTTCCTGAACATCGGCATCGTCGCTCCGTGAGAAGTCGCCGATGAGATCGTTCAGATGATCCTGAGCGACGCTCATGTCGTTCAGCCTGCCCAGGTGATCCTGGATCAGCTTCATCTCTTCGATGAACCCCTCGGCGTTCGACCCCAGCACCTCGCCGAACAGCGAAACCACGTAGCGCAGTCGCTTGAATTCGATGCGCAGCGCGTGGAGCGTCAGCAGGTCGGCTTCGGGCAGCACCTCTTCATAGGCGCGCACCGATCCGAGGTGGCGGTAGATCATCTCCGGCAGGATGTGGCGCAGCCGCACCGGCTGAATTTCGTCGCGGTCGCTGTCTCCCCGTGCGCCCTTGCCGGGCGTAGTCAGGAAGACGCCGAATGCTTTGACGAAGCGCCCGTAAGCGGCGCGGTCGAAAGCGCCGACCAGCCGTTCCCGCGCCTTGTCGCGCCGCCCCCGCAGCAGCGCGGCGGCTTTTTCCAACGCGGCGCGCTCTTCGTCCGGGCGCTCGGCGGCGTACTTTTCCAGGTCATCGATCTGCACATCAAGATCGCGCACCGTGCCGAGCGTCTGGGCGATCTTGCGCAATCCCCGGCTGTAAGGGGCAATCGCCTTCTGCTTGAAATACGGTTCGAGCAAGCGTAGGGCGCTGCGCATCCGGCGGATGGCGACGCGCATATCGTGCACGTCTTCGATGTCTTCGCCGGTGCGGCTGCCTGCTTCATGCTGGAGCATCTTGATGAGTTCGCCGAGCAGGACTTTTCGCCCGGCTTCTGCCATGGTGTCGTCCGCAATGAGCGGTTGCTGCGCTCCACTGAGCGCGGCGATCAGGTCTTCATGCTGCGTCATTGAGGTATCCAGGATTATCGCCTGTTGAATGAGGGTACGTGACGGCACGATTTTAAGCGGATGTTATGCGAATGTCCAGAAAACTTAAAGTATGATAAAGATATGTCTTAAAGTAAGCGGCTCAGAACTGCGTCTGCTGGAGGATGGCGCGGAAGAAGTCGAGGATGGTCAGGCTGGGATCATTGATGATCTGACGCAGCCCGTCGTTGACGATTGCCCACTGGTAGACCTGGATGATCAGCAGCAGCGGGATACCGATGCTGACGATGCGCACCGGCAGGCGCGCCACCGCCACCGACACCGGCGTCTCGCTGATCTCGTTGAGCTGCTGGCGGTCGTCGAGCAGGCGCAGGCGCTGCATATTCAGATCGTCGCGCTGGCTGTTCAGCTGCACGTAGCGAAAAAGGTTGTCCATGCTGCGGGCATCGGCGCTGTGGTGGCGCTGCCAGGCGAGTTCAATCGTGTCGATGTGCTGGTTCAGCGCGCCGATCTGCTTCTGAATGCTGTCAAGCTGCTCGACGAGCGTCTGGCTTTTGCGTTCGCGCCAGCGCTTCTGCCCGCGCGCGTAGGGGCTGCGGATCAGCACAAAATAATGTGCATAGAGGAGGACCAGCGGGATCACGACGTTGTACGCCAGGATGCGCCCCAGGTCCTGCGGCAGTTCCGGCAGACGCCCTTCGGTCAGCACCTGGCTGAAGGGCACGGCGAACATGTACAGCGTGATGATCAGCACGATCAGGAAGCCGACCGGCAGTTTTTCCACCAGCGCCTCACGTTCTTCCGCCGGCAGCGCCGACCGCCCCAGCGCGAACCCATAGAGCGCCAGCAGCGCCACCAGCAGCACGTAGAAGGGCAGGGCGAAGAGCAGCGCGAGCGCCTGTTCACTGGTCTCGATCAGGGCGCTGCCGCGCTGAAGCACCTGCTGGCGCAGCAGACCGATCAGCCCGCCGGTATCGCCGAGCAGCAGCAGATACGCCGGGATCAGGGTGGCGAGCACTCCCAGGATCAGCAGCATGTCCATGTCTGAGATGGTCTTGAGGATATTGGTCAGCCGCGCCGGAAGCCGTTCCAGCAGATCGTCGGGCAGGAAGCGCTCGCGCAGCCCGCGCCGGCTGATGACGACGATCACGATCAGCACGACGATCAGCAGCCACAGCACCGGGGTGATCGCCAGCACCGCCAGATCGAGATCGGTATCGCCGAGCAGACCGGCGGTGCGCGGGTCGCCCCGTTCCAGGAAGCGGCGGTAGATGAGCTGTGTGCACACGATCAGCGCCAGCGGCGCGAACAGGCGCGCCAGCCGCAGCCAGGTGCGGCTCTGGCTCAGCCAGTCGTTCCAGCGCTGCGTCCACATCAGCTGCATGCCCAGGTAATAGAGCCAGGTGACCGCCAGAAGTCCGCCGGTGTACAGCGTGTCAAAGCGCACCGTGAATACATCCGGCTGGAAGAGGCGCACCAGGACATTCGCTCCGGTCAGCGCCGCCAGCCCGGTGGCGATCAGCTCGTTGGCGGCGAGGAGCATCTGTTCCCACAGCGGGATCGCCGTGCTGAAGCGGGCGTGGAAGGCGCGAGTCTGGACCGCCGCCGAGCGCAGGAACATCCAGCCGACGGCGATCAGCACGATGATCAGGAAGTAGGTCTGTTCGCTGCTCTTTCCGGTCAGCGGAGCGCCGGGCACGAGGCGGATCAGGGCGATCCAGAGCGACGAGTAGAACCAGTTCATCAGGATGTGCAGCGCGTGCCCGCGGGTGAAGCGCGCCCCGACGATGAACCGGCGGACGCCGGTATTGGCGGCGAGCAGCATCAGCACGATCAGATTGGTGACCGCCAGCGCGATGCCCAGCGGATGGTTCAGCGCGATGCGGGCGATGATGTGCAGCACGCCGACCGCCATCAGCGCGGGGACGATCATCTGGTCGATGCGCGAATCGCCAACTGCGACGGCGCGCAGGAGCGACTCGGTGGTGATGCGCCTGGGGTCTTTTGCTTCTGCCATGTGCTGATCATAGCACAAAGCGCCGCAGTGGCGGCAGCGACTGCGCCACGCCATGTTACAATGAAAACGGTGGAATGCGGCAGAGTTGTGGAGCCAGGAAGCATGATCACGCTTGCCATCCCGACCGATTCGCCGGCAGTTGTCGGTCCTCTGCAAGGGCAGTGGACGTACGCCGACTGGGAGAAGCTTCCGGACGACGGCAATCGGTATGAAATCATCGATGGAGTACTGTATATGACGCGAACGCCCAGCAACTTCCATCAGTGGATCCTTTCGCGCATCTACCGTGGGTTCGCAATTCCGGGCGAAGATCAGGGCTTCGGGTTCGCTTTTTTCGCCCCGTCTGGCGTGATTGCTGAAAGCGTCACGCCCGTCGAACCCGACTTCATGTTCGTCACAATGGCGCAGATGGGGATCATCCGCAACAAGCATGTCTACGGTGCTCCCGCGCTGATCATCGAGATTCTTTCGCCGAGCAATCGCGACTACGACGAAGATGTCAAACGGGCGGCGTACGCCCGCGCCGGCGTCGCCGAATATGGCGTGGTCGATCCGACTTCGCGCGCTGTCCGCCTGTACACCCTGAACGCCGACGGGCAGTATGGCGCGGCGCGCGGGTTCACCGCTGGCGATGTCCTCGCTTTTGCCTGTCTGCCGGGCATCAGCGCGCCGGTGCACACGCTGTTTGACGGTGCGCCAGATACGACCTTGTAGCGGCGCACGCCGGACGATGCCCCCGATCTTTCGAAAAATGAGTTCATTGGAGACCGCTGACGATGCCGCTTCATGATCCCCAAGCGCTGCAGGACCTCGCCGCCGCGCAGGCGCACTGGGAGGGCACAACCCTCAAAAAGACGCTCGACAGAATGCCGGAGCAGCGCGCCCGCTTCATGACCCAGAGCAGCGAGGAGATCGACCGGCTGTACACGCCGCTCGACGTGACGGAGTTCGACTACCTGCGCGACCTGGGTTTTCCCGGCGAGTATCCGTTTACGCGCGGGATTCACGCGACCGGGCATCGCGGCAGGCTGTGGACGATGCGCATGTTCGCCGGTTTTGGCACGGCGGAAGAGACCAACGCCCGCTACAAGTACCTGCTGGAGCAGGGCAACATGGGCTTGTCGGTCGCCTTCGATCTGGCGACGCTGATGGGCTATGACACCGATGCGCCGGCGGCGCTCGGCGAATTCGGCAAGTGCGGCGTCGCCGTCAGCTCGCTTCTGGATATGGAACTGCTCTTCGACGGCATCCCGCTCGATCAGGTCTCCACCAGCATGACCATCAACAGCCCGGCGGCGATCCTCTGGGCGTTCTACATCGCCGCCGCTGAAAAGCAGGGCGTGCCGATGGAGGCGCTGCGCGGCACGCTGCAAAACGACATCCTCAAGGAATATATTGCGCAGAAGGAATACATCTTTCCGCCCTCGCCGTCGATGCGGCTGGTGACCGACACCATCGCCTTTGGGACGGAACATCTGCCGCAGTGGAACACGATCAGCGTCAGCGGCTATCACATCCGCGAGGCGGGCAGCACCGCCTCCCAGGAACTCGCCTTCACGCTGGCGGATGGCTTGGAATACGTCCGCTGGGGGGTGGCGCGGGGGTTGGACATCGACAGCTTCGCGCCGCGCATCAGCTTCTTTTTCAACGTGCACAACGACTTCTTCGAGGAAATCGCCAAACTGCGGGCGGCGCGACGCATCTGGGCGCGGGAGATGCGCGAGACGTTCGGCGCGAAGGACCCGCGCTCCTGGCTGATGCGCTTCCACTGCCAGACCGCCGGCGTCAGCCTGACGGCGCAGCAGCCGGAAGTGAATCTGGTCCGCGTGGCGATTCAGGCGCTCGCCGCCGTGATCGGCGGGGCGCAGTCGCTTCATACCAACAGCATGGATGAGGCGCTGGCGCTGCCCAGTGAAAAAGCCGTCACCCTGGCGCTCCGCACGCAGCAGGTGATCGCCGAAGAGACGGGAGTGATCAACACCATCGACCCCCTCGGCGGCAGTTACTTCGTGGAGGCGCTGACCAACCAGACCGAGTGGCAGGTATACGAGGTGTTTCGCCGCATCGAGTCGCTGGGCGGGGTCATCCCGGCGCTGGAAGCCGGTTATTTCCAGGGGGAGATCGCCGACGCCAGCTACCGCCACCAGCGCGAGCTGGACCTAAATCAGCGGGCGATTGTCGGCGTCAACAAGTTCGCCGCCGATGACGCAGTGAGCATTCCCATCCTGGAGATGGACCCCCAGGGCTATGACCGCCAGTGCGCGCGGCTGGCGCGGCTGCGCCTGGAGCGCGACGGCGAGCGGGCGAGCGCGTCCCTGGACGCCCTGCGGCGCGCCTGCCTGGGTGAAGACAACACCATGCCGTTCCTGCTCGACTGCGCCCGCGCCTACTGCACGCTTGGCGAGATCGTCGATGTCCTGCGGGAAGTCTTCGGCATCTACCACGAGCCGGTGCAGATTTGAGGCGCTAAAGCCGTGTCTCGCATCTTTTCAACGGTCGAGCCGCCGGCTCGCCCCTACCGGGTGGCGGGCGTAGGGGCGACCCGCCGGGTCTCCCGTTTGTGGATTTCTTTCGAGAATTCACTTTAGTAGTTGGGGTAGAGGCAGGCGTTCATTCGGGGAAACAGCGTGTCGAGCAGGGCATGATGGCGTGCCCCAACGATGAAATCCGGGTAGCGCGCGGCAAGTTCCGCGCGCGTCAACCAGCCGAAGACGAGCAGGGGAAACAGCAGCGGCGGGATGCGGATCTCACCGTCGTTGTTGGGTGTGGGACGCGACTCCACGTTCGCCAGCCGACCTGACTCGAAACGCAGCGTCAACGTCTCTCGGTACAGGCAGATTTCGAACACCCCGGTCAGCCGATCATACATGCTGCCCTCCAACCTCCGTTCCAGAGCCGGTGCGATGGCGCGAAGGAGATGCGCCGAATCGGGAACGTGAAGCTGCCACTGATACCTGCCGGTATCGCGCGCACCGATTCCCGCTGCTGTCCGAACGAGCGCGCCATCGTCCGGGGTGATCAACCGGATGTAGGGCTTGTCCCGTTCGAGCGCCTGCCTTCTGAGGATCGGCAGCAGCGCCGAAGCGCCGGCATGATCGAGACGCGAGACTTCGCCGACGTTCAATCCCGCGCCGAACCCGTAATGCTGGATGCACCAGTAGCCGACCGGGTGTTCGGCGGCATCCAATAGCAGGAAGATATCCACGTTGGTGCCCATGCCGGGCGCGGGTTCCAGGATGAAGCGCCACACGTCTGCGTCGCGCCGTGCGCTGATGTCGTAGTCACGGCTGGCGTCGTCGTAGAGCTTTGCCAGCGTAGGAATGTCCTCGATCTCCGCCGAGCGGACCGTGTAGTTCACGGGCAGGTCCGAGGCGATCTGGCGCAGCTCGATCTCCCACCCGCCTTCCAGAGGCAGCGCGTATTCATAGCCGAACTGACGATAGAAATAGGGGATGCCCTGAATGTGGCTGAGGTGAAAACCGCCTTCGCGCAGCAGTTCCTTGTGGCGGACGGTGAGCGCGCGGATCAACCCTTGGTTGCGGAATTCTTCCAGCGTGGCGCAGATGCCCAGTTCGCCAGAGCGCAGCTCGACGCCCGCATAGTTCCAGCGCCAGGGGATCAGGCAGAGCGAGGCGGCGACACGGCCGGAGGAGTCCTCCTCGGCATAGAGCCAGTGTTCCGGGCGGGTGTGCGGGTGATTCATGAGCAGGACGCGGCTCAATGCCTCTTCCTGAGAACCGAAGACCGCTGCATTGAATGCCGCGACCCGATCAACATCCTCAAGCGTGCCGACCGATTTGAGGGTGAAGCCGCTGCCGAGCGGTTTGATGTAAGGAGCAGACGGAATGAACACGGAGATACCTCGACGATAGGGGAAAAACATCATCCCGTAGTATACTTCGATCCATGACTGAACCCACGCGAACCCTCCTGATCACGGGCGCATCGAGCGGTATCGGCTTTGCGACGGCGCTGGCGTTCTGCCGGCGCGGCTGGAACGTGGCAGCGGTCGCCCGGCGCGCCGACCGGCTGACAGCGTTGGTCGAAGACGGGCGCGGTCTTTCGGGGAACATTCTGCCGCTGACCGCCGATGTCACTGACCGAGAAGCGATGCGGCGCGCCATCGAAGCGACGGTCACACATTTTGGGCGGCTCGATGCGCTGGTGGCGAACGCCGGCATCGGACAGCGCGGCGCGGTGGTCGAAGCCGAATGGGCGCACCTCGATGCGGTGCTGCGCACCAACCTGGATGGCGTCTACCACACGATACGTGCCGGTGTCCCGGCGCTGCGCCAGAGCGGCGGCGGACAGATTGTGATCATCTCGTCGGTGCTGGCGACCCTGATCGCGCCGTACTATGCCACCTATGCTGCCTCCAAGGCGTTCACCGCCAGTTTTGCCGCGTCACTGCGCATGGAGCTGGAAGACGACCGCATCGGCGTGACCGAGATGCGCGTCGGACGGACGGCGACGGAATTCAACGCCCGCCGCCTGGGATCGACCGACAACGCGCCGAAGCAGTCGCACAAACTGGTCCCGGTCATGACCCCGGAGTTCGTCGCCGAGGGTATCGTCCGAGCGGTCGAGCGCCGGTCGAAAGTGGTCTATCTGCGCTGGTTTGACCGGATGCTGGCATGGGGTGGGGTGATCGCGCCGGGGGTGATGGGCAGATTCTCGCGGGCGCAGTACCGCTGAAGGTGGTAGGTGCTGCCTCGTGGCGGAGATTATCGAGAATGTCATGCCCCAGAGCCGCGCCTTTGCGCAAATTCCGGGGCATGGCGATACAGCAAGAGTCAGCGACTAAGAACCACTGCCGGTATCGTGGATGACGTCACGTGCATTCTGAGGCTGAACCGGACGGGCGTTCAGCTCAAAGATGGCTTTGAAAGCCTCGATCTGCTCGGCGCTCAGCTGCACTGGGGTGTCGAGCAGCAGCCAGCGAACGCCTTCGGAGCAGGGAGGCGTGGTCAGCGAGCCGGCATAGGTGAAAAACGTTCTCGTTTCGGGCAGCATGTCAAGGGCAGTGACCTGCGCGTCCATCGTGGTCGCTTCACTTTCCTCAGCCGGCAGATGGTCGAAAACGGCAGCGTACGCGGCGTTTGCGGTTTCACCTTCGGTCAGCATCACGCCGACGACGGCGAGCGCGCCGCTTTCGCTGCGATGCACGAAGTGGACTTCCATAGGCGCCGCTTCGTGGGCAACGGTATGTTCGCTGGGGGTGTGGAAGTGGAACTGAACCAGATCGTACTTGACGTCGCCGTACGTGATCGAACTTCCGGCGTCGTAGTTGACCTGGATGGTATGCCCATTATTCAGGATGTTGAGCGCTGACCCGGCATAGTCAAACGCGATGTCATCAATGTTGACTCCGACATTAAGTTCGATGTCGATGGGCGACTGCGTGGTTCCAGTCGAGCAGAGCGCAAACTCCGCTTCGAGTTCACCCCAATGGCTGGGTCCCTCTTCACCTTCGTAGGTCCAGTGGGCGTGTTCCTGGGCGACGGCAGTGAACAGGGCTGCGGAGAAGGCGAGCGTGCAGAGCAGGACGGCGAAGCCTTTGCGGCGCGACATGGTTGGACATTTCCTTGGTGAAGTTCGGCGATAGCACGATTATAAGGGGGAACTTCATCCAGACTGTCAAACACTTTCTTAATTATTGGAGATGGGCTGACGAAAGGAGTTAGCCGGCGAACTCGCCAAAGCACTATAATTGCTGAAGATCACTGGAGCGGCGTCTTGACCGTCAAACTGAACTCGATGCGACTGCTGGAACAGCACAAAATCCCCTATGAGGTGGTCGAATTTTCCGACGAACTGCGCGATGCGGAAGAGATCGCCGAAGTTCTCGGCATACCGCCCTACCTGGTTTTCAAAACGCTGGTCGTCGAGCCGGACGGGGGCGGCAAGCCGATCCTGTGCATCATCCCGGCGCACAAACGTCTGGAACTCAAGCGGCTGGCGGCGCTGGCGGGTGAGAAGAAGGTGCGTATGGCAGCGCACAAAGATGCCGAAGCGCTGACCGGTCTGAAAGTCGGCGGCATCAGCGCGCTGGCGCTGGTGCAGAAAAACTGGAAGGTGTTCATCGATCAATCGGCGACTGAGCACCAGCATATCCTGGTCAGCGCCGGACAGCGCGGGGTCGATCTGCGCGTGCCGACGCTGGCGCTGATCAACCTGATCAAGGCGCGGGTGGGCGAAATCGCGGGCGATGTTGGCGAGGGGTGAGGTGCATCATGTCTGAGAAGGCAAAGCGGTTCGGCTTCAGGCGACCAACGCTGGCGGCGCTGCTGCTGATCGCGGCGCTGGCTGGCGCCTGTTCCGTGCAGCAGGCGACTCCTGCTGACTCCACCGCGCTGCCGCCGCAGGACCTGACGGCGGAGGCGGCGCGCCAGGCGTTGGGCAGCGCGACCGCGCCGCCGCTGGAAGGGACGATCATCAGCGTTGAGACGATCACACGCTTCGACGACATGGCGGCTGCCGCGGCGGAGATCGCTGTCGACGGCGATCTGCTCTCCACAGGCGTATTTCCGACCGGCAGCGCCTCGTTGATCGCCTTTGAGTCTGTACCGGGCGCGAATCCCGCCGAGTTTCCGACGCGCCGGCTGATCTTCTCCATCGATGTGCGTGATGCGGATGGTACGGATGCCGGGCTGCTGACCGTGACGCTTTACGCGCCAGAAAACCTGACCGGGGCGCACACGCTGACCAAAGCCGCCGCCATCATGCCCGACAAGTTCGGCGTCCTGGTGGCGCTCGCCGACCTGGAGGATGATTTTCTGACGCTTACCGACCCCGCCGGGCTGGCGCTGCAAGGCGATATTCGCGTTCTGGAAAACGGCACTGCCTTCACTGCGGCGTTCGACTTCACGCTGACCAGCGGCGTGACCGGGCAGAGCGTGCACATCAGCGGGCGGGTGAACGGCATTCCCTACGTGGCGCAGTAGCCGCCGCACAACGAAAAGCGCGCCGTCCATTGTGCGGTCGGCGCGCCGGAGGATGCAGCGAGCAGGGCGGGCGCATCAGCGCGAGAGGAAGCGCGCCATCTCGTAGTAGCTCTCGTTGATCGGGCGAATCTGGTCGAT
>JAEURA010000187.1 GCA_016789005.1 Anaerolineae bacterium | reverse complement strand
TTCAGCGGCAACACGGTGAACGGTGCTGGGGGCGGCGGCATTTACGGGCAAGGCAGCGCCCAGATCACCCTGCAAAACGGGGCAGTCATCAGCGGGAATCAGGCGAGTTTCGGCGGCGCTATCTTTGTAGGAGCGGTGACTCTCAGTATCAGCAACAGCCGTATCGAGAGCAATACTGCCACCACGGCGGGGGGCGCGATCTACTATTCCACAGTCAACAATGGCTCCATCACCCATTCGTGCATCACTGGCAACGGGGACACGGCAGTTATCGCATCCAGTACCGGCGTGCTGGATGCGACGGGCGGCGGAAATGTCGCCAACGCGAGTTGGTGGGGGACAAGCTGGGGACCGCGCATTGCGGCGGCGGGCGGCGGCAGCGCCGTCAGCAACGGCGACTCGATCAGCGGGAACGGCAGCAGCGGGGCGAACCTGGTCGATGTCGATCTCACCAGCGCGGGCAATGAAGTCACCCCGCCGACGGGCGCGTGGCTGACTGCCGCGCCGACTATTGGCGGGGTAACGTGCCAGGTATGTATAGGCGTCAGTTCAGCCGGACATGCGCGGGTATGCAGTTAGGGTATGCCAGCATAATTCGGTGAATCACGAAAGTGTGCCCCCACCCCTAAATCCCCTCCCCATTGCATGGAGAGGGGACTTTCCTGACCCGTTGTGCGCCCCTCTCCACGCAGTGGAGAGGGCGGTTGGGGTGAGGATTTTGAAACTCGTGATTCACTGAATTTCCCAGAGTTCCTTGATGCGAAACGCCTTTCCGTGCCCAGGGTACACCGTTCGGATGGGCATCGGGCGCAGCTTCTCGACGCTGGCGGCAGCGGCAGCAGGGTCATCGATCAGCGACCAGAGCTTGGGCTGCCCCAGGTTGCCGAGCAGGTCGCCGCAGAACAGATCGCGCTCGTCGGTCAGCAGCCCGATATTGCCCCTGGAATGCCCCGGAAGCTCGATCACCCTGGCGTCGAAGCCGAAGACCGACAGGTCGTCGCCCTCTTTCAGCCACAGATCGGGCGTGAACTGGTCGTCTTTTGGCAGGGAGAGGATGCGCCGGAAGATGAAACCGATCAGCGCGTTGGGCTGCTTGCGATTCCAGAACATGTCCCCCTGCTCGACCATGCCCCGGTCGTCCAGGTGCATGGCGACGCGCGTCTGATACTTGCGGCGCAGGTACGCGGCGTTCCCGCAGTGATCGAAGTCGCCGTGCGTCAGGAGAATCAGCCGGAGCTTGCCGGGTGAGCAGCCGGCGCGGTTCAGCGCCGCCTCGACCGCCGCGCGCTGCCCGCGCCGTGCCGTGTCGATCAGGATGAACGCGCCGTCTCTCTCGATCAGGTAGCAGTTGACCGAAATGCCGGGGAAAAACGGAGTGGTGATCGTCTCAATCTGGGCTGGCTCCGCCATCGCCATCCTCCATGAACCTGTGGGCGCACCGGGACAATGCAGTTGCCTATAGTGTATACGCGGATGCAGGGACAGGGGTTGTGAAGCGCATCACAATCACAAAACGCGATCCTGCGCGATTCACCCGCCCGACGGTGTCAAAACGCGCCTACAATGGAGGGACTACTGAGCCTGTGCCTCGCGAGTTCACGCCATGCCGCAACTGCTCTTGATCGATGACGAACGCAAACTGACCGACCCGCTGAAGGATTCATTTCAGCGCGCGGGCTACACCATCTCGGTCGCTCACGATGGACACACCGGGCTGGGTCTGGCGTTGGTCGAAAAGCCGGATGTGATCATCCTGGATGTGATGATGCCGGGGCTGGATGGCTGGCAGGTGTGCCAGGCGATTCGCCAGCACAGCACCGTGCCGATCATCATGCTGACCGCGCTGGACGACACGATGGATCGCATCAAAGGGTTGGAACTCGGCGCGGACGACTATCTCGTCAAACCGTTTGGCTTCCGCGAACTGGAGGCGCACGTCCGGGCGATGCTGCGGCGCGTCTCGCTGGACCAGGGCGAATCAGTCTCGCGGCGGGTCGCCATCGGGGCGATCACG
This sequence comes from Anaerolineae bacterium, assembly GCA_016789005.1. Classification (GTDB taxonomy): domain Bacteria; phylum Chloroflexota; class Anaerolineae; order Aggregatilineales; family Phototrophicaceae; genus Flexifilum. The sequence continues at coordinate 58,287 of JAEURA010000187.1, read as the reverse complement.
CTGGATGTTGAGTCGCACACCGTCTATCGGGATGGCGAAGCCGTGCCGATGCGCCAGAAGGAGTTCGAAATCCTGACGCTGCTGATGCTCAACCGCGACAAAGTCGTCACGCGCCAGCAGTTGTTCGACGAAGTGTGGGGGACGGACTGGCTGGGCGATACCCGCACCCTCGATGTCCACATGAGCTGGCTGCGCGCCAAGCTGGAAGAAGACCCGGCGCATCCCGTCTACCTGCAGACGGTGCGCGGCGTCGGCTATCGTTTCGCCTCGACGCCGGGGAAGGGGTGAGCCGTGTTCAAAGGCGTCGGGCTGTATCCGCGCATCCTCATCCCTTTCGTCCTGATCACCCTGCTGGGCGGGCTGGCGCAGATGTTCATCGCCGGCACGCAGCTGGAACGGGCGACCTACGAATTCAACCAGCACCACCTGGAGACCGACGCGCTGATGGTCGCCGCCTCGCTCGGCGAACCGCTGGAAAAGTACATGGAAGAAGCCAACGACAGCGATCTGCGGCGGGCGCTGGTGGTCCTGAACCAGGAGAAACGCTACGAGTACCTGATCGCCGATCGCGATTTTCACGTCGTCGGCTACACGCCCGGCGTCGGCATCACGGTCCCCACCGACCATGAGGTGAGCCTGTCGCTGCCGGAACTGACGCGCGCCAGCCAAGGGGAGATCGGCTCGGATGTCCGCCCCGATCTTCAGTCCGTCGACCGATTATTCGTCGCCGTACCCGTCCTCTACGATCGCGCTATTCTGGGGTATCTCCTGCTTTCCCAGCCGATGGAGCCGGCAACCATCGAGGCGCACAATCAGTGGCTTCAACTCATCGGGACCGCCGCGCCCGTACTCTTTCTCATCATCTTCGCCAGCCTGTGGATCGCCGGGACGATTGCGCGTCCGATTCGTCAGATGCGCAACATGGCGCTGGAGATGGCGCATGGCGCGCTGGACAAGCGCATCCGCGTCCATTCGAGGGATGACATCGGTCAGCTCGCCGATGCCTTCAACTTCATGGCGGGGCAGCTCGAACAGCTGATCAGAGCGCAGCGCAGCTTCGTCAGCAACGCCGCCCATGAACTGCGCACGCCGCTGATGACGGTGAAACTTCGCCTGGAGGCGCTGACCGACCCGGCGCTGGCTCCGGGGCAGCGCGATCTCTATCTGGATGAACTTCAGCGCGAGATCAACCACATGGCGGAACTGGTCAGTTCGCTGCTGGTGCTGGCGCGCATCGACGAGGGACGCCACGACTCTGACGGTGAAGCGGTGGATGTCGCCGCCATCCTCAGCGACAGCGCCCGCCAGTGGCGCATCGCCGCGCAGCGCGAGGGGCTGCGTTTCGAGGCGGCGATCCCTGCCGATCTCCCCCCATTGGCGATTCCTTCGGCGGAAATTCGCCTGTTGGTGGACAACCTGCTGAGCAACGCCATCAAATACACCTCAGCCGGGGGCATCCGGCTGCGCGCCTGGCAGAAGCCGCATGATCTGATCATCGAGGTCAGCGATACCGGCGTCGGCTTCCTGCCGGAAGAAGGCGCGCGGCTGTTCGACCGTTTCTACCGCAGCAGCACCAGCCGACATGAGATTTCCGGGCACGGCTTGGGGCTGTCCATCGTCCAGGCGGTGCTGGAACACTACGGCGCGACCGTCGAGGCGCGCAGCCTGGGCGTTAACCAGGGCGCGACGTTCACTCTGCACCTGCCCACCGCCGCCTGACCTGCCCTGGGACGCGCGAGCATCATTCTTCGGCGGCTGCCGAGGGCTTGGCGGCGGCTGAAGCCCTGGCGGTCGGTGAAGCCGCACGGCTGCTGCGCGGCGCGGCTTTGCTTGCCGTTTCGTCTTTCGCCTGGTCTTTGCCCATGCGAATCCCCAGCAGCAGGATGACCAGCAGCCCGCTCCCACCGACCAGCAGACGAAAGCCCGTTGAGTCCCCTTCTGTGCCTGCCGTCAGCCCATGTACAGCGACGAGCGCGAAGCTTACATAGCTCAGCATATGCAGCCGCTTCCAGACCTTCTGACCGATGCGCTTCTTGAGCGGGAAGCTCAGCGTAACGATGAGGATGATCCAGAACGCCAGCGTGCCCAGCCCGACTGCTTCAGGGCGGTAAGGACCCGTGAAGGGGATCAGAATCTCGTGGATGGCGTAGGCGACGTAGTCGTCGAACAGCAGGAGCGCCGCGTGAGTCAGGCTCAACAGCAGCGCCAGCCAGGACGCCGTGCTGTGCAGCGTCATCGAAACCGGACCGGGCGACCAGGTCTTAACGATCTGGCTGCTGACCAGCAGCCCCCAGAGGGTAGAGACCGACATCAGCAGAAAGGCGATGATGCCCGACGACCGCGTGAGATGCCAGACGAGCTTGGCGTCGTCGGTGAGCGAGATGTTGAGCGTGCCGCTGGCGACCAGCATGAAGGCTGAGCCGACGGCGACAAGGAGGATGAAGAGGATGCTGAGACGATCCAGCCAGCTGGTAGACTGCTCGGAAGCCATTGAATTCCCTGTAAGCGCGCGCACTGGAGTGGGGTAGGAAAACTGCCAACGGGTCCCCGACCGTCTTTCGTATTGAAGAGAAGGTCGGGGCTGTGTTTCACCGGCGGCTAAGCCAGATCTCTCATCGTTTCAACGGTCGAGCCGGCTTTTCAACGGTCGAGCCGCCGGCTCGACCCTACACACGATGCCTCGTAGGGGGGACCCGCCGGGTCTCCCACTCGTTGATTTCTTTCGAGGACCTGCTTTAGCCGTCGCCTTCTTCGCCGTCGTCTTCACCATCATCTTCGCCGTCGTCCTCGCCGTCTTCCCCATCCTCGCCGGAGTCATGGCTGCCGCCGCCGACCACCGCGCCGCCGGCAGAACCGCTTCCACCGCTCGTCACATATTGCGGCGGCTGCGTGACGATCACCACCTGCGCCTGTGGGGCGTCGCGGAAAGGAACGCTGAAGACCGGCAGCCCGCTGCATTCGCCGCTCAGCTGCACGCCGCCGCCAAACACCCACGCCGACCCGCCGTCTTTGCCGACCACGAACCAGCCGCCGCTGGGGTTGCTGCCGCCAACCGGCAGGGATTCGCCGCTGAAGCCGTAGCCAGTGACGCTGTATCCCGCGCCCGGACCCGACCGCAGGCTGACCGAGCTGACGCTGACCTGAGCGAAGCAGGTGACCGTTGCGCCGCCTGCGCTCTGTTCGGCAGCGCTGACCCGTTCCGCCGGGAAGAAATCCTGCGAGTAGGCGACTGGCAGGGCGCTGACCTGGGCAGTCGCCGCCTCGGTGATGCCGCTGCTCAGGACGGTGAACAGGTAGGCTCCACCGTCCACGATGGCGTTCATCCCGTCGATGTGCCCGTTGAACGACGACGCCATCAGCGCGCCGTTGGCGTCGACCAGCTGTGTCGTCGCCTGGGCATTGGCGAAACTCGCGCCGATGACGCCGATCTGCTCGGCGGGCAGGGCGACGCTCAGCGTTCCGCCGGGCTGATCACTCGCCAGCGCGAGCGACTGACGTTGGGCGACGGGCTGTTCGCTGGTGCTGATCAGCTGGAAATCCCCGCTGATCTGCGGCGCGCCGAGGCTGTAATCAGTGAGCTGCGCCAGCGCATTGACGCGGGCGTAGGCTTCGACCACGCCCGGCATCCGTTCCAGCACGAGGTTGTGGCTGCCGGTGTTCGGTGCGATGCTCAGCTCCAGCGCGTGCATCCGGGAATCGGCGGTATAAAAGACGGTGCTGCCGCCGGCGTCGGTCATGCGCACGCTGACGTTCATGAAATCCAGGGCGACGACGCCTGTAGCGTCTGCCGGCAGGGTGACGACGATATTGACCGACGGAGTCGTGTCGTTGAGGACGATCACATCGTTGCTCTGCGCAGCCGCCACCACGGGGAGCGCCAGGAGAATCAGCAGCAGCGCAGACAAACGTGCCAGAAATTTCATCAGCTTACCTTTCAATAACGAAGGAGAGACGAGTTTGCATGGTTTCGGTGGCGATCACCCCGCCATCCGACAGGATGACCAGACCGGGAGTCGCCCATTGTTCATCGAGCCAGCGCAGCCCGGAAGTCCCGCCCAGGATGAGCGCCGCCTTGGCATAGGCTTCGGCGACAGCGCCCTCCGGGTGGATGACGGTGATGGACAGGACATCAGTCTGTGCCGGCAGACCGGTGCGCGGGTCGATGATGTGATGGCGCATCTCGCCATCCTGGGTCTGCCAGCGCCGGTAATCAACGCCGCTGGTGACGATGGAGCCGCTGCGCAGAAAGATCGCGCCGAGCGGCTGCGCGCTGTGCGGGTCGCCGATCTCCACCTGCCAGCCGGGCTGCCCCTGCGGCGCGCCGCGCGCGGCGATGTCGCCGCCCAGGTTGACCAGGCAGGCGCCGAAGGGTTCCAGGTCGTCGGCGAGCCGGTGAGCCGCCCAGCCTTTGCCGATCCCGCCCAGATCGAGCGCCGCGTCGGGCGGGATGCGCAGTTCGGCGGTCGCTGAACGCAGTTCGACTGCCTCCCACGAGGCGATTCGCGGCGGCGGGAACGCTGCCGGGCGGGAAACCAGCGAAAAGTCACGGTCGTAACCCTGCGCAACCAGCGCCGGCAGGATCAGCGGGTTGTACAGCCCGGCGGTCAGGCGCGCCGCGTGTTTGGCTTGGCGGACGACATCGAACAGCGTCCTGCCGACCTTCGTCCAGCTCCCTGCCGTCCGGTTCACACGCGACAGTTCACTGGTCGGGCGAAAGCGCGAAAGCATCTGTTCCCAGGCTTCCAGGCGTGTCGGGATAGCGCGCAGCACGGTCTCCGCCGTCGATTCACGGTCAGCATGCGGCGACAGGCGGACTTCGCCGGCGCAGCCCATCGCCCGAAAACGGATGGCGTATTCCTGGTTCATCGTGACGACTGGGTGACGACCGGCTGCACCGGTTGGGCGGCTGATCCCCCGCCCTGGACGACGATCACCTGCCCCGGCTGCTGAACGAGCACCGGATCAGGAGCGCTGAGCGCCACCGGATTGGGCGGGGTGATCCCCCCGGAAACGAGCTGCCCGGCGGTCGGCGAAGCGACGGGGGCGGCGCTGCCTGATCCAGACTGGCGCAGGATGACCAGATTGGGGGCGACGTTGCGCACGACGGTGGGCTGCTGGAGAGTGTCATTGGTCAGGACGTTCTGCTGGGTGCGCGGAACCAGGATCAGCTGGGTGTCGCCGGTCGGAGTGGCAGCGGCGAATCGGGCGCTGTCCATAATCGCCAGGTTCTGCGCGCCGATGAGGGTGGCGACTGTGACGCCCGTCGCCAGGGCGGTACGAACGAGCAGTTTGCGCCCGCGATCTGTCGGATTTGCCATCGTCTGATACGCTCCGTGTAGAAGTCTTTAAAGCATCCTCAGGATACGACGACCTGGCGCTGCTCGCTTGAAAAGTGACTTAAATCTACCCTAAATCTATGTAAAATCGGCGGCGGTGGAACCATTGCGCATGTTGCGTCGTCATTCTCCTGGACGGTATAGTCAAGAGCAGAGACAGGAGGTGAAATGATGGCGTCTCCGCAGACTGTGACCGACACCAATCTGTTCGCACGCCTCTACGGCTGGCGGTTGTTCAGCGCCCGCGCCCTGTGGGCGGTGCTGGCGAGCGTGGTCATCGCCATCTCGCTGCTGACCCTGCCGCTGACCTATGCCGAGCGGCTCAGCCAGGCGATGCTGCCGCCGCTGCGCTTCGCCGAAATCGGGCTGCCGGAACTGGGGCTGTCGCCGCAGTTTTACGCCGGCTATTTCCTCTTGCTGGGATTGGTCCACTTCCTGATCAGCGCCTCCATCGGGCTGCTGATCGTCCTGCGCCGCTCCGACGAACCCGTCGCCCTGGTGGTCTCCTTCATGCTGGTCTGCGCCAGCGGCATCAACGCCTCCGCCTACAACGCCTGGATTCGCAGCGATCCCGGCATCAAACCGCTCCTGGTCGCCGTCAGCACCATCTCTTATATGAGCATCCTGTCCACCGTCATGCTCTTCCCTGACGGCAGGTTCTATCCGCGCTGGACGCGCTGGCTGCTGCTGATCTGCGTGCCCCTGGCGGTGCTGGACGGCGTGATCGGTCTCGGTCGCCCGCTTGGTTCGTCCGCGGCGGGCACGCCGTTCGTCATCGGACTGGGGCTGATCGCCGTCGTCGGGCTGCTGGCGCAGCGCCGCCGCTACCGCCGCGTCCTCACGGCGGCACAGCGCCAGCAGGTCAAATGGATCCTCTTCGGCATGGCGCTGTCGCTGCTGCCGATCACGCTGTTCAACATCATCGATCCGTTCATCACGCCCTGGCTGGTGCAGAACCCGCCAATTCGCGTGCTCTACCGCTTCGGCGTGCAGGCGTTCATCTTCTTCATCCCCAACACCGCCTACGCCTTCACCATCGCCTTCGCCATCTTCCGCTACCGCCTGTGGGACATCGACTACGCCATCAACCGCTCGCTCGGTTACGCCGTCGTGACCGGGGCGCTGGCGCTGACCTTTCTGATCCTGTTCCTGATCCTGCAAAGCGTCATCCTGAACCCCCTGGCGCTGACGGCGCTGGCGGTGGGCTCTGGGCTGGTCTTCAACCCCGTCCGGCGGCGGGTGCAGGGCGTCATCGACCGGCGCATCTACCGGCTGCGCTTCCCCGTCGACTCCGTCGCCGACTACGCGCGCAGCGAACGCCCCGCGCCCAAGCCGATCACCCTGCCGGGGGCGCTCTCCGGCACGTCGCTCGGCGGTTACGCGCTGACCGACTGGGTCGGGCGCGGCGGCATGGGCGAGGTCTACAAGGGGCAGATGGGCGGCAAGACCGTCGCCATCAAGCTGCTGCCCGGCATGGCAGATGAAGACGCGCGGGTGCGCTTCCAGCGCGAAGGCGAAATCCTTCAACGTCTGGACCACCCGAACATCGTCCGGGTCTACGAATTCGGCGACTCCGGCGGGGTGCGCTACATGGTGATGGATTATCTGGAGGGCGTCCTGCTGAGCCAGTTCATCCAGGGCGGCGGACCGCTGCCCGTTTCGACACTCCACAGGATTCTGGCGGATGTGACGGCGGCGCTCGATTACATCCATGCACGCGGCATCGTCCATCGCGATCTGAAACCGGCGAACATCATGGTCCGCCTGAACCCGGATAAGACGGTCGCCGGGGCGGTGCTGATGGATTTCGGCATCGCCAAGTCAGAGACGACCTCGATCACCGGTGTGGAGACGATGGGCACTATCGACTACATGGCTCCAGAGCAGATTCAATCTTCCGGAACGGTCGATCACCGGGCGGACGTGTATGCGCTCGGCGTCGTGCTCTACGAGATGGCGACCGGGGCGCGCCCCTTCCAGGGGAACGCCGGACAGGTGCTCTTCGCTCATCTGCGCCAGCCCGCGCCGGACCCGCGCCAGCATGCGCCAAACCTGCCGGGCGCGCTGGTCACGGCAATTCAGCGGGCGCTCGCCAAGGAGCCGGCAGATCGCTTCGCCAGCGCCGGGGAGATGATCGCAGCGCTGGCGTGGGATGATCAGGGGAGCAGGTCGGCGACCGGGAGCGCTGCCGCTTCAACGCCGTCCAGCATCAGCGGCACGGCGCTGTCTGCCGGATAGACCGCCAGCGAAGCGTAGAACGGCGCGCCTTCGCCGCGCTGCGGCTGCGTGTAGACCTCGATCTGGCGGTCGGGGATGTTGATGATCCAGTAGATCGGGATGCCCGCCCCGGCATACAGGCTGAGCTTGACGCCCCGGTCGGCGTCGAGCGTGGAGTCGGACACTTCGATGACCAAGCCGATGTCCGCCGCCGTCACCCGCCTGCCGGCATAGTCACGAGGCGATCCGCGCGTGACCCGCGCGTCCGGTTCCGGCAGGCTGTCGCCGGTCAGAATCGGGTTTTCGGTCGAGAGAAACCAGCCAGGCGGTAGGCGAACCTGCATGGACTGCAACAGGAGTTCAGAGACGATAATGTGCGCCTGATTCTTGCCCATTTTTTTGACCAGCTTCCCGTGAATCAGCTCGATGTCGTCGTCCTCGGTGATCGTGCCCGCCCGGATCATCGCCTCGTAGCGTTCGACGCTGATCGGGAAGAGATCGTCCAGCGATACCTCTTTCGAAGCCGCCGGGGCGGTGAGGGTGAACGTCTGCTGCACCATGCCTCGCCTCGTTCCAACTGCTCTTGACGCCTGTGCTTATCTTAACACAGGTCACGGGACGGACTACATTCACCGCTGCCTGGGATCGTTTCCCCGCTATAATCTCCATACATCCATACATCAGCGAAGCGGCGCACCGCTGCACGGGCGGCGCGCGCCCAAAAGAGAGGTTTATGTCATGACGATCCCTGTGGACACGCGGACGATTGCCCGCCAGACCCTCGCCGACGCCGCCTACGGCGTCTTCATCGACAACACTTTTCGCCCGGCGGCGGATGGCAGGACTTTTGAGGTCACCAACCCCGCCACCGGCGACCTGCTGGTGAGCATCCCCGACGCAGGCGCGGCGGACGCCCGCGCCGCCATCGACTCGGCCGCAGCGGCGCTCCCTGCCTGGGCGGCGCTCCCGGCGCAGCAGCGCGCCGATCTGCTGCGCAAAGCCGCCGCCTTGATGGTCGAGCGCAAGGAACACCTGGCGACCCTCATGACCCTGGAGCAGGGCAAGCCTCTGACCGAGGCGCGCGGCGAGATCGTCTATGCCGCCAGCTTCCTGACCTGGTTCGCAGGAGAGGCGGAGCGCGTCTACGGGCAGATCATCCCGGCGTCTGTCGCCAACAAGCGGCTGATGGTGCTGCGCCAGCCGGTCGGCGTGGTGGCGCTGATCACCCCCTGGAATTTCCCGTCGGCGATGCTCACCCGCAAGCTCGGTCCGGCGCTGGCGGCGGGCTGCACAGCAGTCTGCAAGCCGGCAGAACAGACGCCGCTTTCGGCGCTCGAACTGGGGCGGGTCTTCATCGACGCCGGTTTCCCGCCCGGCGTGGTCAACATCCTGCCGTGCAGCGACCCCATCCCGTTTTCCGACGTGATCTTCGCCGATGACCGGGTGCGCAAGGTGTCGTTCACCGGCTCGACCGAGGTCGGCAAGATTCTCATCCGCAGCTCGGCGGCGACGGTCAAGCGCATCTCGCTGGAACTGGGCGGCAACGCGCCCTTCATCATCTTCGACGATGCCGACCTGGAAGCGGCGGTCAAAGGGGCGATTGCCTCGAAATTCCGCAACAACGGGCAGACCTGCGTCTGCGCCAACCGCATCTACGTCCAGCGCGGCATCTATGATCGCTTCTCCGCCCGCTTCGCCGAAGAAGTCGGCAAGATGCGCGTCGGCAACGGCTTGCTGCCGGAAAGCGTCCTGGGTCCGCTGATCGACATGGCGGCGCGGCTGAAGGTCGAACGGCACATCAGCGACGCCCTGGCGCACGGAGCGAAGCTGATGCTGGGCGGCAGCGCCATGCCCGACGACGCCAACGTCCCAGGGACCTTCTGGCAGCCGACGGTGCTGACCAATGTCCGCGCCGACATGCTGATCACCCAGGAGGAGACCTTTGGACCGGTCGCGCCGCTGATCCCCTTCGAGACTGAAGAGGAAGTGATCGCGGCGGCGAACGATACCCCGTTCGGGCTGGCGGCATATTTCTACACGCGCGATGTCAGCCGGGTGATGCGCGTCGCCGAACGGCTGGAGTACGGCATCATCGGGGCGAACGATGCGCTGCCTTCGACGGCGCAGGCTCCGTTTGGCGGCGTCAAGCAGAGCGGCTTGGGGCGTGAAGGCGGTAGCGTCGGCATCGACGAATACCTGGAAGTGAAATACCTCTCGTTGGGGATATGACGCCTCATGGCTGACCGGAAGACCGGCGAAATCGTCCACAAGCTGTGGGTGGGGGCGCGGGCACGCTGCCCCCACTGCGAACAGGGCGCAATGTTCGCCCGCCTCTTCAGGATGAACCGGCTCTGTCCGGCGTGCGGCGTGCGCTTCGAGCGGCAGGATGGCGAATCGATCGGCGGCATGGTGGTCAACTTCAGCTTCGCCGTGACCACCGCCCTCGCCGGCTTCTTCATCGTCGAGGCGGCGTCGCACCCCCCGCTGCTGACCCAACTGCTGATCTGGAGCGTCTACTGTCTTGCCGTCTCCCTGCTGCTCTACCGCAGCACGCGCGGCGTTTGGGTCGCCGTCGCCTATCTGACCGGCGGCGTCAGGCGCGACGACGAACCGGCGGAAACTCGCGGCGGCGACGGGCGATGACGCCGGCGAGTGAGGACATCGCCGGCGAGTCGTGATGTCGCCGGCGCGCTCATCCAGTCTTAAGCGCGCATCAGTTGTGCAACAGCCTTCACATGGCGATAATGAAACACAAGGCACTTGTGGAGCGCGCAGTGTCGCGCCCAACGAACAAGATGGTGAAGACACAGGCGCAGCCCGCTGCGTCCCTACCGGGATTATTTACTGCTTGAGGAGCATACCCGTGAAACAAAACAGGCTCTTTCTGGTCCTGCTGCTCGCGGCGCTGATGGCGTCGGGAATCGTCTCGACGGCGCTGGCGCAGGATGCCATCCCCGCCGCCGAGATCGTCAACGACGAGGGCGGACCGGTCTCGATCACCGGCGCAGTGACCTATACCAACGGCTTTTTCACGCTGGGCGTGGCGGAACCGCTGGTCATCCTCGAAGATCAGGCGGGGTTCGTGGACCGGGATCGCGGCTTCCTGATGCCGGAAGCTTCGCAGGTCATCGGCAAGATCACATCGGACTTCTATACCTCGCCGTTCACCTACAGCATCGATCTGCCGATTGAACCCGCCGCCAGCCTGCGCGATGTCGATCAGGACGGCGGGGAAGACACCGGCGTGATGATCTACGCCATCGCCTACTGGACCAACACCTGGGGCGATCCTTACCTGGAAGAACGCGATCTCTATGGCGGCGGCTGGTCCGGCGCGTATGCTTCGACACGGGTCGATCCGAATCCTTCGGCGAAGGCGGAGATCATCGGCGGTACGTATCTGATCTACGCGCCCGATGACGCCCAGGGCTTCCCCTCCGGCTTCGGCGAGGACGGCTTGCTCTTCACCCCCGACGACCCGATCGTCATCGTCCCGCAGGGCTATACCATCGTCAGCCTCGACACTGATCCGTTCACGTTCGACCGGTCGCGTCGCCCGGTGATCGACCTGATCGAAGGCGAAGGCGCGGAACAGGAAGACTTCTCCGCCCTCAGCTATACCGAAGCCTTCGACGCGCTGATCGAGCTGTTCCGCGAGACCTACGCCTACACGGAATATAAGGGCATCGACTGGGATGCCAAGCGCGAGGAGTTCCGCCCACTGTTTGAACAGGCGGAAGCCGACGACGACTCCTTCGCCTATCAGCATGCCCTGCGCGACTTCATCTGGTCGATCCCCGACGGTCACCTGAGCGCTCCGACCGACGATACCGAGTTCATCACCGCCACCGGCGGCGGGCTGGGCATGGCGGCGCGCGAGATCGACGACGGGCGGGTGATCGTCAACTTCCTGCTCGAAGAGGGACCGGCGGCGCTGGCGGGAATTGAACTGCGCGCCGAACTGATCGAACTCAACGGGCAGCCCATCGACGACGTGATCAGCGCCACCCGCCCCTGGTCGCTGCCCTTCAGCGCCGATCACACGCTGCGCCTGCAGCAGCTGCGCTACATGCTGCGCTCGGAAGTCGGCACGGATGTCGAGGTCACCTACCAGAACCCTGGCGACTCTGAACCGACGACGGTCACCCTGACCAGCGTGCCAGAGCGCATCAGCTTCGCCTTCTCGTCGTTCAACGCCGGGCTGACCGGCGCCGAGCCGCCGGTCGAGTTCCGCCTGATGGAAAACGGCTACGGCTACGTCAAGATCTACAGCTTCGCCGACAATGACCTGCTCAGCATCCAGCTGTGGGAGCGGATGATCCAGTATCTCAACGGCGCGGGCGTGCCGGGGCTGATCATCGACATGCGCCAGAACGGGGGCGGCAGCGGCTTCCTTGCCGATCAGATGGCGGCGTACTTCTTCAACGAACCGCTGCTGCTGGGCAACGCCGCCAGCTATGACGAGAGCCTGGGCGAGTTCTATGCCGACCCCGATCTCGAAGGGCAGTACTACCTGCCGCCGGAGGAACTGCGCTACAACGGCGCGGTCGCCATCCTGGTCGGACCGAACTGCAACAGCGCCTGCGAATACTTCACCTACGACATGACCCTGCAGGATCGCGCCGCCGTCGTCGGTCAGTACCCGACGGCAGGCTTGGGCGGCGGGCAGACCACCTACCTGATGCCGGACGACATCCAGCTTCAGTACTCGGTCTCGCGGGCGCTCGGTCCCGACGGTGAGATCATCATCGAAGGCACGGGCGTCGCCCCGACAGTGGTCATCCCGGTCAACGAAGAGACGCTGTTCGCCGAAGGCGATCCGATTCTCGATGGCGCGGTGGCGCATCTGGACGCCGTGACCGCCATCGAACTGGTGGACGGCGGCGAGATCGCCGTCGGCGAGACGGTCACCGGCGAGGTGGTCGAACGGCAGCGCGTCCGCTATACCCTGACCTTCGAAGAGGACGGCGTGGTCAGCATCTTCCTGACGGACGAAGCCAGCGCGCTCGATACGGTGCTGCGCATCTATGACCTGTCCGATCAGCTTCTGGCGGAAAACGACGATTCCGACGACGGCGTGACCGCGCCCAACTCGTCGCTGACCGAACTGGAAGTCCCCGGTGGGCTGACGGTCATCCTGGAAGTCGGAACCTATGACGACGCCAGCGCCGGCAGCTACATCCTGGAAGTGCGCGAACTCGAATAACTGCTGTTCCCCTGACCCCTTTCGCGTTGAGAGGGGTCAGGGGAAGACCGAAGCCCGTCGGTCTGCCGTCAGTTTCCCCGATCACTTTCCCGTGCGACAATAGGATCAGCGATTGTATCGACCGCATCGGACGCGCGGGAAAATCTGTTGCGCCTGCCGGTGAGCGCTTCTTCAGGGAGGAATTGCGATGCTGCGAAGACTGACGATGGCGATTCTGCTGCTGATCCTCAGCCTGGGAGCTTCCGCCGCGACGGCGCAGGACGGCGGCGACTCGGCGTTTCTGCGCGTGGTTCAGCTGGTCAACGATGGCGCGGCGGTTTCCATGACGATGACCGATGGCAGACCGGTGCTGGTCAATTTCACGCCCGGCTCGATCAGCGACTATTTCCCGTACGTCGCCTACCGGTCGGCGGCGGCAACTTTCATCGTCGCTCCTTCCGGCGGCGCAGCGTACACCCGCACCTGGACCCTTCCGCCGCTCGCGCCGGGGTATCACACCGCCGCGCTGGTCGGCGGCGGCGGCGATAACACGCTCGACCTGATCGTCCTCGATGAAGATCGGCTGTGCGCCGACTCCGGGGCGGACGACTCCTGCGTCATCCTGATCAACAACGTCAGGAATTCGCCGCCGCTGACCCTGAACCTGGACGGCAGAGGCGTGATCGGCGGCGTGAGCTATCGACAGGCGGCGGCGGCATCTGCCCCGGCGGGTGGCTATCGCCAGCTCACGGTCGTCGACCCCGCCGCCCCGCAGACGCCCTTCCTGCGCATCGAGCAGGGCTATTTCGCGCCCAACCTGATCAGCCTGATCGCCATGAGCGGCGGCTACAGCGGCGGTCAGCCGGTGAACATGCGGGTCGGTCTGCCCCGCCGCGTCCCGACCGACATCATCACCTTTCTGCGCGGGCTGACGGCGGACGTGCAGGTCACCGACGGTGAGACCCTCTACGCGGCGGAAAACATCCTCGCGCTGATCGAAATGGCGCGCTTCGAGACGCTCTTCGGCAACCCCAATTTCCCGCTGACGGTCTTCGCCCCAACCGACGGCGCGGTGCTGTCGGTCGCGCCGGAGGTGTTCGAGTGCGCCATGAGCAGCACCGAGGCGATGCGGGCGCTGATCTTCCATCACATCAGCGTAGGAACCTACACGCCGGCGCAGCTCAGCGCCGAAGGCAGCCTGCCGACGCTGGCGGGGACGACGCACACCTTCCGCGCCGCGCCGGGCGGTTTCGTCATCGACGGCACGGTGGCGGTGACAGATGCCGAGCATTACATGACGCTCAGCGGCAGCCTGTACCTGATCGACACGGTGCTGATCCCGCCGGACTTCGAGCAGCGCTACTGCACGCTGGGGTGAACCGTTCGCGGACGAACCAGCAGGATCGAGCGGAAGCGGGCGAGCCGGCGGCTCGCCCCTACGGCATGTTGGTTGTAGGGGAGACCCGGTGGGTCTCCCGCCCGGTGGGTCTCCCGCCCGGTGGGTCTCCCGCCCGGTGGGTCTCCCGCCTTGTAGGTCTCCCGCCTGACGCAGCTTTGCCTTTACGCGAGGATGACCGTCCCGCCGTCGGGATCGGTCACAACGGCGCGCCCGTCCACCACTTCGACGGTGCGCCCCTGCGCCCGAAGATTCGTGACGGCAGCGGCGATGCCGCCCGGCAGGTGCAGCGTGAAGGACTCCAGCCCGGTGGCGTTCGGCGGCGGCGGGCGCTTCCCCGCCCAGGTGTTCAGCCCCATGTGATGATGATAGCCCCCGGCGGCGACGAACAGCGCGCCGGGATAGACGCGCTGCATCACGTCGAAGCCGATGGAATCGACCCAGAATGCCTCTGCTTCCTTCAGATCGCTCACGCTCAGATGAACATGACCGATCCGGGTCAGCGGGTCGATACCCGTCCATGGCGAGGTGTCGCGGGCTTCCAGCACGCCGTCGACGTCCATCGCCTCGGTGATCATCGCCAAGCCGTCAGCGTCCATGCGCCAGTCCTCGCGGGGACGGTCGCGGTAGATCTCCAGACCGTTGCCTTCGGTGTCCGCCAGATACAGCGCCTCGCTGACGGCATGATCCGACGCCCCTTGCAGGGGATAGCGCGCCGACAGCAGGCGGGCGATGATCTTGCCCAGGGCGGCGCGCCCGGAGACCAGGATGGCGACGTGATACAGCCCGACTGTCGGCGATGGCTTGGGCACGGCGTCGGGGATGGCGCGCAGGGTGATAATCGGCGCGGCGCCGCGCGACGGGGCGAGGCTCAGCGCATCCGCCGTCTCGCCGACGACGGCAAAACCGAGCAGATCGGCGTAGAAGGTGCGGGCGCGCGTCAGATTCGCCACTTTCAGCGTGACTCCGGCGATGCTCGTGTCTTCGGGCAGGCGGTAGGCGGTCACGGCGTCACCCTGACGAACTGGTAGCTCAAGCCGGTCCCCAAGCCTTCGCCATAGCCCAGGGCGATGATGAACGCCGCCAGATTTTCCACGTGGCGGGCGTTCGCCAGACCGCCGGCGTCGAGCGGGTTGAAACCGACATCGCGAATCAGCCCCGCCGCCAGCGCCTTGGCGTCGGCATGGTCGCCGACCATCGGAACATCCACCTGCGCCAGCCGTTCCGCCGGCGGGGTGTGGATGATCGGCGCGAAGACGGTGTTGAACGCCTTGACCACCTTCGCGCCGTTCGACCAGCGGGCGATCAGCTCCGTCGAAGTCTCCGGGCGGGGGTCACGCAGCTTGTTGGTGGTCTCGATCAGCGTCTTGCCCGCCAGACCGGTCAGGCTGCGCAGCGTCTCTTCAGTCGCCTCCCAGGGGGTGGTCAGCACGATCACCTCGCCGAAATCCACCGCCTGCTGATAGGTGCCGCCCTGCGCGCCGACTTCAGCGGCGATCCCGGCGGCTTTGCCGGCATCGCGCGAGCCGAGCAGAAGGCTGTGACCCGCCTCGGTCCAGCGCTTCGCCAGCCCTGTGCCGATTCGCCCCGTACCGATGATTCCGATCTTCATAGTGACCAACGCTCCCTTATCAACTCATCCAGCCGCCCACCGCGCGAATCGCCGACGGAGCGGCGTGCCTTCCTGCAAGCCTTCTGATGGAATGCCGGCAGGCGTCAGCTCGCCGTCAGCCCGCCGTCGAGCGCGAGCGCCTGTCCGTTGATAAAAGACGCTTTGTCACTGCATAACCATACCACCGCCTCAGCGATCTCTTCCGGCGTGCCGAGCCGCCCCATCGGGTTGCCCGCCGTCGTGGACCCCGCCATCGGCGGCGCAGCCTCGAACATCTCGCGCACCATCGGCGTATCGGTGAATGCCGGGCAAACGGCGTTGATCCGCAGCCCGCGCCGCGCATTTTCCAGCGCCGCCGAGCGCGTCAGCCCGATCACGCCGTGCTTGCTGGCGCTGTAGATGCCGCCGCGCGGAAAGCCAACCAGCCCGGCGACCGATGCCATGTTGACGATAGCGCCGCCGCCCTGGCGCAGCATGACCGGAATCTCGTATTTCAGGCACAGCCACACGCCTTTGAGGTTGACGCCGATCACCTGCTCCCATTCGTCTTCGGTCTTGTCGTGCAGGCGCGCCAGCGTGCCGCCGACCCCGGCGTTGTTGAAGGCGTAATCGAGGCGCTGAGTCAGCGACAGGGCGGCGGCGACCAGCGCCTCGACCTCGACGGCTTGCGAAACGTCGGCGACGACGAAGCTGCCGGTCCCACCGCGCTCGCGAATCAGCGTCTGGGTTTCGACGCCGCCGACCTCGTTCACGTCCGAGACGATGACCGCCGCGCCTTCGCGGGCGAACGCCAGCGCCGCCGCCCGCCCGATCCCCGATGCGCCGCCCGTGACCAGCGCCGTTTTTCCGTCGAATGTGCCCATCGTCCGCCCTTCCTCAGTGACTCGCAAGAGAGCCTGATGGGCAGAGTGTACCGCACTGAATGCTCACGTCAGCGCCGGGATGATCCCCAACTGCTGAAGCTCGCCCAGATCATCGCCATTCGTCCACAGTTCGATGATCTTGCCGTCGGCGATGCGAAAGACGTTCATGCCGGTGACGCTCACGCTGCGCCCGGTGCCGGCGTAGCCCATGTAGCTGCCGGTGTGGGTTCCGCTGAAAGTCCAGCGTACCAGCATCGGTCGCCAGCGACAGCGCCATAATGACCTCGGCACACCGCAGTCCGCTTCGTGGGCTGCTCTTGTCGATAGGCATCAGCATTCTCTTCCTCAGGCAGTCTGCCGGATTGGTCCTATCAGTGTAGATCATTCCGGCTCTATCGTCTCTGTTGACCGCGCGCTAGGCTGGACTTCATGTGGCTGGCTGCAATGCAGACATGCAGGGAAGGAGGGCTTGATTGTGGTTTGCTTTATGACCCCGCCGCTGGAGGTCACCGACCGCCCATTCGAGGGCGACGCCGACTGGCAGCGCGTGCGCCGACTGCTGATCGAGACCCGGCGGCTCGTCCCTACCGGCTGGAACTGGGAGATTCGGCGCTGGCACGGCGGGCGTTTTCACACCGCCGGCGGCGCAATTCCGCCAGAGTGGCGCGACAGGATACACCTGTGGGAAGATGCCGAGGGGCGGCTGGTCGGCGCTGCGTTCCCGGAAGGGAGCGGCGATGTTCACCTTCAGCTTCACCCGGACTACCGCGCCCTGCAAACTTCAATGTTCGCCTGGGCAGAGGAAGCGCTTGCCGTCCCTGACGCCGACGGCGCATCACGCAGCCTGGAGACCTTCGTCTTCGACTACGACACGCCGCGCCGCCGTCTGCTGCAAGAACGCGGCTGGGCGCAGCAGCCCTGGGGCGGCGTGACCCGCCGCCTGCGCTTCGGGGAATGGCGTCTGCCCGCGCCGGAACTCGACCCCGGCTACAGGCTGCGCACGATCCGCGCCGGAGACGTCGAAGACTGCCAGCGCCTTGCCGATCTGCTCAACGCCGCCTTCAACCGCACCTTCCACACCGCCGAGGAGTACGTGACCTTCTCTACCCTCGCGCCGTCCTACCGCGCCGACCTGGACCTGCTGGCGATTGCGCCGGACGGGACGTTCGCGGCGTTCGTCGGCGTCACGTTTGACGACGACAACCGCCTGGGCATCTACGAACCGGTCTGTACGCATCCGGCGCATCGGCGGCATGGGCTGGCGCGCTCGCTGATGTTCGAGGGGCTGCACCGTCTGAAGGCATTGGGCGCGCTCGACGCGGTCGTCGATACCGGCGACGACCCTGCCGCCAACGCGCTCTACGAGTCGGTCGGTTTCACCGAGACATATCATGGAACAGGCTGGAAGTTCACACGGCGCTGAAACCTGGGTGCGCACGCGGCTAGAGGGTGTTTGAAAATTGCCCTTGGTAGGGGCGCGTCGCGACGCGCCCGCCGTAACCGTGACGATCTTTCAGGCAGCGCGGGCGGCTCGCGAGCCGCCCCTACGAGAGCGTTGATGAATTATCAAATACCCTCTAAGCCAAGTTTCGCATCTGCTCAACGGGCGAGCCGCCGGCTCGCCCCTACACACGATGCCTCGTAGGGGAAACCCGCCGGGTCTTCCGCTCATGGTTTTCTTTCAAGAGTCCGCTTAGGTCCCCTGCGCCTTCCGCCAAGCCAGATGCCGCGTCCAGACTTTCTCCCACAAGGCGGCGGCGTCGCCGCTGCTGAAGCGCAGATCGAAGGCTTCATCGAGGATGCGGGCGTAGGACTCCGCATCCTCGATGATCTGCTCCTGCTCCCCGGCGGCAGTCAGACGGCGAAACACCGCCCCGCGCAGCGTCAGCAGACCCTCCGGCGTGAAACGGAAGCAGACGGTGGCGCGCACGAAGCCGGACGCCGGGGAGGTTTGCAGCCGGTACGACTCGGCGGCGAAGTCGGCGAGCGCGTGCGGCTCCAGCGTGAAGTCGTAGCCCGCTCCGCCATCAGGCTGGTTTTCGAACCACCAGCGGTCGCCCGCCAGCCGCAGACCAAATTCCAGCCCCCCCTGGCGATAGCGCCCTTCCGCCAGCGGGATCGGCTCGAACAGTCCGTTGCCGAAGCCGACATCCGCCAGATAGGGGCGATCCAGTTGAACCAGCAGGATCAGGTGATCGCCGATGAACGGCTCATCCGCCGACCCCCGTCCAACGCTGGAAGCCAGCAGGGTCACATCGAAGCCGATTTCGCGGAGCGCCCAGGCGAGCAGTCCATTCATTTCGAAGCACCAGCCGCCGCGCCGATCCACGACGATCTTGCGGTAGAGGGTGGGCAGGTCGAGAGTGAGCGGGACGCCCCGGTGAATGTCCAGGTTCTCGTAGGGGATGTGGATCAGATGGGCGCGGTGCAGCGCCGTCAGGGTGTCCAGATCGGGACGGACCGGCGCGCGGTGGTTGATCCGGTCGAGATAGGCGTCCAGGCTGAGCGTCATGGGCGGGACCTCCGGCTTTCCGACAGGGATCAGCGTGATTGTACTGAAGTGCAATCTCGAAAGAAATCCACGAGCGGAGGGTGCATTTCAATATTTTGGGTACTTCAACGGACGATTCAGGCATCGTCCCTACGGAGGACCATTTTGTAGGGGCAACACCCGCGTTGTCCGCCCGTATCCCCAATAATCTGAAATGCACCCACGTGCGGACGAGCGCGAGACCCGGCGGGTCTCCCCTACAACCAACGTGTCGTAGGGGCGAGACGGCGGCGCGTCCGTCGAAAAGAGGCGAGACCCGGCTTGAGCCATGCCCTTTCGACCACTATCCCTATGAACAAGGCAGAACAGGCATCGCCAAAGACTATTTTTCGCCGTCCCTTCCTGATCCGCCCTACAATACAGACAGTGGCAAATTATGTCACGGCGCGGACGACTGGCGCGCACAATTGAGGAAGCGTGAAAAGGGGGAAGCCATGACTCAGAAGATCGCCGTCGCCATTGTTCACGGTATCGGCAGTCAGGACGCGACCTTTGCCGATAAGATGATCGTCGGGCTGCACAAGCGATGCGGCGCGGCGGTGAGCGCCGACCTGATCATGCGCGGCGTACACTGGGCGCCGGTGCTGCGCGATGTCGAAGATGAGCTTCTCAGCCGCACCGCCGCCGGCGGTCCACAGCGGCAGGGGTTTCTGCGCCGCTTCCTGGTCGAACTGATGGGCGACGCCTTCGCCTATCAGCCGGTGCGTGGCGACCGCACCGTCTACGATACCATCCACGCCGTCATGGCGGAGACTCTCCGTCTGCTCGCCGAAGAGGCGGGAGCCAGCGCCCCACTGGTGATCATCGCACACAGCCTGGGATCGATCATCGCCAGCAATTTCATCTATGACCTGCAGGTCGATCCGTTCCGCCCGATGATCGGGGAAAAGACGCGGGCACAGATGAGCCAGCCGCCTACGCCGCTGGAGGCGGGCGAGACGCTGACGCTGCTCTATACGCTCGGCAGCCCGCTGGCGATCTGGAGCTTACGCTTTGCCAATTTCGGAAAGCCGATCCGCATGCCCGCGCCCAATCTGAACCAGTATTACCCGTCGCTGACGGGCGAATGGGTCAATTTCTACGACGCGGACGATATGGTCGGCTTTCCGATCAAAACGCTGAACGATCAATATCGCGATACGGTCACGCAGGACCGCCCGGTCAACATCGGTCGTATTCTGGAATCGTGGAATCCGCTGTCCCATTTAGGGTACTGGACGGACGACGATGTGCTCGACCCCATCTCCGACACATTACGTCGGGCGTGGGGCGAGGTCAACCCTCAGGCGTCTTAGGCTGGTAGTGGGGATTGTCTCGGATGATCAGCGTGCAGGCGTTGTCTGAACGCGGATCGGTGATGTGATCGTAGAGGATGCCGCGCACCGCAAACCCGTTGCGGAGCTGCATGGTCAGGGTGGGGTCGTGCAGCCGCGCCTGATGCACGTGCAGCACGTATTGCGCAATCGTGAGGTGTTCGCGGTAGCGATCATAACCGGGGATCATGCCGCCGGCGATCTCGCCGCGCAGGTTCAGGCGCTGCACCAGCTTGTGCCGCGCTTCGTACAGACGGCGACCCACACGCATGCCCCGGAAGCCGGGATGCACGCTGATGTCCGCGCCGTAAATCCACTCGCCTTCGGGGTTGTGGTGCGTCAGCCACCCGTCGGCGACGGAGTCCATGAACGTGAAATGCCCCTGTCCGAACTCGAAATTAGTGCGGAAGGTGCTGGTCGAACCGGCGCACACCCATTCGCCTTCGCGAACTTCCGCCAGGGCGACGAACTGCCCTTCCGGGAACAGATCGATGTGCTTGGCGTACTTCTCTGGCGAGATGCGTTCGTCATCGGTCAGTGTGGGGAAAGCAAGCTGCTGAACCTGCGCCAGCCCGGCGAAATGTTCCGGCTGAATGTTGACGACCCGAATGGGCAGGATGACCTGATGGTGGGGCTGAACTTCACTGTGGGGTTGTGGCGCGGATGACGCAGAGGGTGCTGCTGAATGGGTCTCACGTGGGGCGGGGAATCCCGGCGGGTGGACAGGTCGCGGGACATGCTGCGGGTTGTGAACCTGTTGTTCTCGCAGCGGACGCTGGTGCGGTGAAAACGGCTGTTGGTGCATCATGGTATCAAATCCCTCCGATATACACAGCTTTGGTCTCCATATACTCGTGCAAGCCCTCAGAACCATATTCACGCCCCAGACCGCTGGCTTTGACGCCGCCAAACGGCATTTCGGGCGTGGTGGGCAACCACTCATTGACGCCGATCATGCCGAACTCCAGCCCTTCGTAAGCGCGAATGGCGGTGTTCAGGCTGCGCGTGTGGACGTAGGCGGCGAGACCGTATTCGGTCGCATTCGCCAGCGCCAGCGCGTGATCGATGTCGTCAAACGGGATGATCGGCATCACCGGACCGAACAATTCCTCGCGATAGGCGGGCATTTCGGGGGTGACGCCGGTGAGAATCGTCGGCTGGTAGAAATAGCCGCGCACCAGTTCCGCCGGGCGCGCCCCACCGGCGACGAGCTGCGCGCCGGCTTCCACCGAAGCATCGACGATGCGGGAGAGGCGGTCACGCTGCACGGCGTTGATCAGCGGACCGACATCGCTGCTCTCGTCCAGCCCCGCCCCCAGCCTGAGCTTCGCCGCCAGGTCGCCGGTTCGCTCGATGAACTCTTCAGCGATGCGGCTGTGGACGAAGAAGCGCTGCGGGGCGATGCAGACCTGCCCATTGTTGCGCATCTTGCTGCCGACGGCGGCGCGGGCAGTCGCCTCGACATCGACATCCGGGAAGATCAGCACCGGCGCGTTGCCGCCCAATTCCAGCGACAGGCGGGTCACGGTCTGCGATGCGCCGTCCATCAGCAGCTTGCCGACGCGGGTGCTGCCGGTGAAGGCGATCTTACGACAGCGCGGGTCGCGCAGCATGGCTTCGCCCATTGAGGACGGATCGCCGTTGACGACGTTGATCACCCCTGCCGGAATGCCCGCCTCGACAAGCGCCTGCCCCAGCAGCATCGCCGAACGCGGCGTATATTCCGACGGGCGACCGACGACGGTGCAGCCCGCCGCCAGCGCCGCCGACCAGGCGCGCACCGGGTTGTAGACCGGGAAGTTCCAGGCAGTGATCGTACCCACCACCCCGACCGGCTGGTGCACCACGAGCAGGCGGCGGTCGGCGCGGCGCGAGGGCACGACGCGCCCATGCGCGCGCTTGGCTTCTTCGGCGAACCACTCGAACGAATTGGCGGCGGTCGTCCACTCGCCACGTGCCTCGCGCAGAGGTTTGCCGCACTCTTCACTGCTGATGCGGGCGAGGTCCTCGTGGTGTTCGCGTATCCAGGCGGCGGCGCGGAACAAATAAGGGGCGCGGTCGTAAGACGTGAGCTGTGCCCAGGCGGGGAAGGCGCGGGCGGCGGCATCCAGCGCGGCTTCGGCGTCGCGGGCGTCGCCGAAGGGGATTTCGGCGATGATTTCTTCCGTCGCCGGGTTGATCAGTTCCCAGGCAGCCCCGCCGACCGCATCACCCCATGCGCCGTCGATGAGCTGTTGAAACTTGTACGATGACATTGCAGCGATGACTCCTGTTCCTTAACCTTTATAACCCGAAGTCTCAATTTTCCGAGTTACGATTCAGCTTGCAATAGGAAAAAGCTTGCAACTTTCGGCGCGATCCATCACAATGCAGCCATTGAGACCCTGGTCCTGGCAGCAGCGAATCAGATATGACGCGAAGTTTGGCGGCGGTGGATTCTCAGTCGTTGG
The DNA here is from genome assembly GCA_016789005.1 of Anaerolineae bacterium. Lineage (GTDB taxonomy): Bacteria > Chloroflexota > Anaerolineae > Aggregatilineales > Phototrophicaceae > Flexifilum. Next base: position 35,364 of record JAEURA010000187.1, on the reverse strand, counting down.
AGCGATTCAACCCCCTGGTGCGCTTTGCGATTCGCCTCAGTTGGGCGGCGGTCATCGGCATCGCGCTGACCACCGCCTTCTTCAGCATGCCGGTGACCTTCGCCATGCAGATGAGCAATGCCATCACGTTGTTCAGCGAACCGCTGTCGGCACTGGGCTGGTCTCCCGTCGTCTTCGCCCTGTGGATCGTCGTCGCGCAGATCATCTACATCCTGATCGCCCTGATCGTCGCCTTCTTGCTGCTGTGGCAGCGCCCTCACGACTGGTTGGCGATGATCACCGGGGCGGTGCTGGTGCTGTTCGGGACGTTAAACTTGAACACCGGCATCCTCTTCGTCAGGGATTACCCGCCGGCGATTGCGGTGATCACCATCAACGGCGTGTTGTTTGCCTTCTGCGCCAACTGGCTGCTGCTGATCTTCCCGGATGGGCGCTTTTTTCCGCGCTGGACGGCGCTTTTCCTGATCCCGATTCCGGCGCTGATCCTCGCCGACACGGCGCTGCGCCTGAACCTGGACGACACCACGGTGATCGCCACGCCCTACACGATGGCGCTGACGCTCTGGACGCTGCTCGGTCTGGGGACTCAGCTTTTCCGCTATCGTTACTATCTGACACAGCTACAGAAGCAGCAGGTCAAATGGGTGGTCGGCGGCATGTCGCTGGTCACGCTGTCGATCCTGCTGCTCTTCATCATCGACCCGCTGCTCACCCCGTGGCTGATCGAACGTCCGATGCTGCGGATGTTTTACCGCATGGCATATCCCGTCCTGCTGATCTTCCTGCCGGTGACGATCAGCGCGCTGGCGCTGGTGAACGCCGTCCTGAAGCGCAATCTGTGGGGCGTCGATTTCACCATCAACCGTTCGCTGGGCTACGGCGTGGTCGGAACTGCCGTGCTGCTGGTGCTGCTGGGGGTCGTCAGTGGAGGCGACTTCTTCCGCAATCCGCTCGTCTTCGGTCTGCTGGTGGTGGCGCTCGCCGCCGCCTTCAACCCGCTGCGCCGCCTGATTCAGGCGCAGATCGACCGGCGGCTGTATGATCTGCGCTATTCCGTCGAGACCTACACCCGCGCGCCGCGCCCCATCGTGACTCAGCCGGGGCGGCTGACGGGGGCGCACATCGACCGCTGGGAGCTTCTCGACTTCATCGGGCGCGGCGCAACCAGCGAGGTCTATAAAGGGTTCTGCGCGGGGCAGATCGCCGCCGTCAAGGTCATGCCCAGCAGCGCCGACGCCGAGGTGCGCATGCGCTTCGACCGCGAGGTGGACATCCTGGAAAGTCTGAATCACCCGCGCATCGTGCGCTTCATCCAGCACGGCGAAGTCGACGATCAGCGTTACATGGTCCTGCAATACGTGGAGGGCGAGACCCTGCGCGGGATGCTGGTGAGCCGGGGCAAGCTGCCCCTGGCTGCTGCTCAGGCGGTGACGCGCGACATGGCTGCGGCGCTCGACTACGTGCACCAGCGCGGCATCATCCATCGCGATTTGAAGCCGTCCAACATCATGCTGACCACCCCCGCCGCCGCCGATGGCTCCTTCCGCGCCATGCTGATGGATTTCGGCATCGCCAAGGCGGAAAGCGTGCAGGTGACCGGCGGCGGCACGATGGGGACCATCGACTACATGGCTCCGGAGCAGATTCAATCTTCCGGGGCGGTCAGCCCGGCGTCGGATGTCTATGCGTTGGGGGTGATCGTCTTCGAGATGCTGACTGGACTGCGCCCCTTCCGGGGCAACCCCGGTCAGGTGCTCTTCGCCCATCTGCGCCAGCCTGCGCCGGATGTGCGCCAGTTCGAGCCGGACCTGCCGCCCCAGGTGGCGCTGGCGCTGATGCGCGCCCTGTCCAAGTCACCGGAGGACCGCTACCTGTCGGCGGGCGAATTCTACCGGGCGCTGCGGCAGAAGGTCGCCGACGAGACCGCCGACATCCGCCTGTACTGATCCCTGAGGGCAAAGGGGGCGAGGGATGAGGGCAAGCTGCTGAATCCGTGAGTCCCTTCGTTCAACTATGGTGACCAGAGGATCAGGTCAGTTCGCCGTCAGGCTGGCAGTATCGACAGATAAAAGAGGGCAAAGTGATGATGAAGGCTCGTTTCGTTTTGGCGTTTTCGATCATCGCGCTGGCATGGCTGATGCTGATCGGGGCTGCGCCCGCCGTCCTGTTTGCCCAGAACGACCCGACCCAGGTGCAGCAAACCAATGCTGCCGCCGTTCAGATGTTGTTCGACCAAACGGCTGCCGCCATCCCGACGCGCACGGCGGAGGCGCAGCTGGCGCAGGCACAGACAGTCACAGCCGCCGCACAAATGGCGCCGACGCAGACCATTCAGGCGCAGTTCAATGCCGCGCTGACGGCGACCGCCATCGGTGACGTACCGGATTACAGTCAATACCAGGTGATCGGTATGCAGGAATTTGACCTGCTCGCTGCGCCGGGGCAAACCTCAGCGCATCTTTCGCCCGATGGTGACAGTTTCGCGCACTTCGAGGGCAGCCAGATGTGCCTGTACCGCCAGCGGGAGGCGAGCTACTCACAGGATCGCTGTTTTGATCTCGAGCCGCACAACTTTCGCGGTCCGACCGAAGAATTGTACTGGTCGCCCGATGGTCGCTACCTGAGCATCGGCACGTTCGACGAAGGATTGCGTTTCCTTCGAGATACCGACATCCGCGTGATCGACACCCAAAGCGGCACACTGATCAATCTGACGGACGATGCTTTCGACGGCGGTCTGCTGGACGAGTTTGCTGGAAACTTCGACCTCGCGCCCCACTGGTTGGACGCCGATACGCTGGCGTTCATTCGCTATACCAACAGTGCCGCCCAGGACAGCAATGCCGGTTTGATCGGACAGTTCAGCCTGCCTGCCATCTACACCGTCGATTTGCCGAGCGAGGGCGTGCTGAGTGAACTCGAACTGCGCTTTGTCTTCCCAGCCAAGGCATCACTGTCGGTGTATGTCCTGACGGTTGATCCACGCGATGAGCGGCTTGCCTTCGTCTACGACACGCGCAACAGCGAAACAGTGCAGGGGGTGTGGAGCGCACGCCTGGACGGCGGCGATCTCAAGGCGCTGCACCTCATCCCGACGCTGCCCATGCTGCCCATTCAGCTTGATTATGCGGCGAATGGGCGCTACCTGCTCACCTTTGTCCAAGGGGCACGCAGCGGCGGCTTGACCATGCGCGTGATTTCCAGCGAGACAGGCGATGAGATAGAGATCGATCCGCGTTTCCCGACGACCAGTCCAGACGGGTCACAGGCGCCGTCGAACGCCCCAATGGTCGTCGGCGCGGGCTGGTCGCCGCGCGGTTCGGCGCTGGCATACCTCGTCCGCGATCCGGTCAATGCAGACGGTTCCGGCTTATACATCACCAACGCGCCCGGCATCCCCGGCAAAATGGTCCTGTCCGGCGAATTCTATGGGACGACCTGCTGCCAGCGTATGCCGATCCGTTGGGCGGCGAACGACACGATCATGATCGGGCGGGGCCCAGAGCGGGGAGTGCTGTTGGTGCAGGTTGGGGGATAAGGATCACAGGCGTCCCTACGCCATACGCCCCGTGTGGAGCTGGGGAGGGACGACTGGAGTGCCGCCCAGCGAATTCGTCTATCCACAAGCTCTGGTCCGTCATCTAGAGCCTGTTATGAACTCTTCTCCCCTCAACCCCCCAGCCCCCTTCTCCCACAAGAACGGGGAGAAGGGGGAGGTAGGTCCCCTCGCCCCGCGCGCGTGGGAGAGGGGATACAGGGGTGAGGGGAACTCCTGCCGCAGAAGTTCATAACAGCCTCTAGCGATGTTCCGAAACAATTCAATGTCCTCACCCCTGCTGCGCTTCGCTTAGCTTCCCCTCTCCATGAAAATGGAGAGGGGACCGAGGGGTGAGGTGTTCGTTGCTGATCTTCGATTACTGGCTCTAGACCTGCAGCAGCCAGGTGCGCGCCGCTTCGACTTCGGTGAAGATGCCGACGCGCACACCCATGTTGAAGAAGACCTCTACGATGTCGCGCATGCCCGCCCGCCCGGCGATGTCTTCTGGGACGACCAGCGCCCAGTATTTCCAGCCGCCCGCCGCCGCGCGCGGACCCCAGTCGCCAAGGGCGAAGGTGATGTCTTCGGGCGCGAACTGGGCGTTCTTGCGATCATCCGAAAGCCACTTGGTGCCCTTCTGCTGGATCAGATAATCGAGCGCGGTATTCATGATGGTGCGGAACGGCTCGCCCGTCACGGGTTTGTGAAATGTGTGGTGGATGTAGCCCTCCACCGTGTGATAGTTGACGGTCGCCAGTTCGTTGTGAAGCACCTGATGGGCAGTCATTTTTGTTAATCCTTCCATGTCGTCAACAGTGACATAACTCATTATAGATCATCATCGCGATTCGCAAAAAAGAAGCATTGAGAATCGAAAAGAGGATCCCCACCCCTAAATCCTCTCCTCAGCCATTGCATGGGGAGGGGGCTTTCCTGACCCGTTATGCCCCCTCGCCACGTAGTGGAGAGGGGGTTGAGGGTGAGGATATCGAGAATTGAAAAGAGGGTCCCCATATGGGGACCCTCTTCCTGTTCTGTTCACACCATGCTGTCCCGAAGAAGCGGGAACTGTTGGATCAGCCGCCGGTCTCCGGCAGCACTTCCGGCATGACCGCGTCCGGCGCAGCAGGCGCATCCGCCCCGGCGACACCGTTCACGCTCAGGCTGTCCACCGACCACGCGCCGGCGCCGTTCCACACCAGGCGCAGCTGCACGGTCTGTCCCAGGTAGGCGCTCAGATTGACGGCGAACTGCGACCACTCCGCCGTCTGCGGCAGGACCGCAATCGTCGACCAGTTGGGATTGCCCGCCGTGCGCAGTTCCAGACGTCCCTGGGCAGCATCGCCAACCAGACGGTAGAGGATGGTGACATCAGCGTTCACCAAGCCGCCCAGGCTGACCGGGTGCAGCAGGCGCAGGTTCGAAGCCACCGCCGCCGCCGACCCGGCATCGGCAGAGATGCCGCTGCCGTCCGCCTCGACCGCCCAGCCACCGTCGGCAGCCCAGACGCCGAGCGATTCCATGCTGGCGGTGAAGGGCGTGTTGACGGTATCCAGGACGAAGGCGTCTTCGAGGGGAGCGCTGTCCAGCGAGAAGAGCGCGCCTGTCTCGACCGCCTGCTGACCGCTGTCACGGGCAGCCGTCGTATCTTCCGCCAGCAGAGCGGGGTCGTCGGTGACCATGACCACCGCGCCGACGGCGCTGCTCATGACGGAGTTGCCCGCCGCAACCAGGTCGGTCGTCCGCACCGGGTCGCCGGAGTCCAGCGTAATCAGCCCGGCTTCAGCCGGAGCCAGGGCGCGCAGGGTGATCGTCATGAGGGTGAAGGAGCCTGCCGGCAGATTCGGCGCGAACTGTCCCGCCGCGAAACCGATGCGCCCGGTTTCGTTGTCGGTCACGCTCTGCAGGAAGATGGGCAGAGCAGTGCCCGGCTGAATGCGCTCGACGCGGAAGATGGCGGGATCGAAGCTCAGATAAGCGGCGGCGGCATCAATCGCGGCGCTGCCGGTATCGACCTGGACCACGACATCGAAGGTCTCTTCGACAGCGATGGGGCGATCAGGCGTGATCAGGGTGATGCTTGCCCCTTGTTCTTGAGCGAAAACAGGCAGCACACCGGCGATCATGAGGACCGCGAGGAGGGTGATGATACGCGACCAGTTGCGCATAAGAAAATTCCCCTTTTCGTACATTTGAACCCAGTGTACTCCAATTTCGCGCGCCGCGAAATAGAGGTTTGCCCTAGCATTTCAATTTATATGTCAATTCGATTCATATGTTACCTTGTTTTTCGGAAATCGCGTTATAATCTCAAGCTTATCCGCTATAGGCGCGATTCTGTAAGCTGCGTTATTATTCTATGGCTACTTTCGGTTCCGGTCATTTGTGAGACTAAGGGGTGGATATGCGCAGTACAGCCAACAGCAGACGAACGCCGCGGCGTGTCTCCGCTGGACTATTTGTCCTCATCAGCGTGGTTGCCCTCGCTGCGCTTGCCATCACGGCGTCGGGCGCGGGGGCGTCCCTGACGCAGCTTTCGACACCGACCGTCGGCGCGGACGGCGGACTGGCTCAGGGGATTGGTCCTCTGTCAACAGTGGTTGGTGGTTCAATTAGCCTCAGCTTTGCACCCATAGGCAACCAGACAGTTGGCACTGCATTCAATATTCCGGTTCGGGTCTCAGGTGCAAGTGCTGGGAGTCCAGTTCGCGGAGTTGACGTCTACGTCCAGTACAATATCGCTGAACTCGATCTGGTCAATGTGGCTTCCCTTAACGATCCAAATACGGATGCCCCGTACTTCGAGTTGAGTATACCTTTGGCAGACGAGGTCAACGGCGTCGCTGGCTACACTGCGCTGCTGCCGGTAATCGCTGCCAACATCACTACTTCACCGTTTGATCCGTTCCGGATCCGCTTCATTCCGTTGCAGTGCGGCACATTTAACCTGACGTTCATTCACGGCGGAAGCCGAGATACCCAAGTCTTCGCAGACACTACCACCCTTGTGAACGTTCTTGGCGCTACAACGAATACGACAGTGACGGTTTCGAATAACTGCGCAGCTGCGACGGCGACGCCGACCAACACCAGCGTGCCGCCGACCGCGACCAGCACGGCGACCAACACCAGCGTGCCGCCGACCGCGACCAGTACGGCGACCAATACGTCTGTCCCGCCGACTGCCACTAACACGGCGACGGCGACCAATACGCCTGTCCCGCCGACTGCCACCAATACGGCGACGGCGACCAATACGTCTGTCCCGCCGACTGCCACCAATACGGCGACGGCGACCAGCACCAGCGTCCCGCCGACTGCCACCAACACGGCGACCAGCACCAGCGTCCCGCCGACGGCAACCTCGACGGACGTCCCGCCGACGGCGACCAGCACCAGCGTCCCGCCGACGGCAACTTCGACGGACGTTCCGCCAACGGCGACGGCGACGGTGGTCATCTCGACCAACACGCCGGCTCCGACCGCAACCAACACCGACGTCCCGCCGACCCCGACCGATGGTCCGTCGCCAACCGCGTCGCCGACCTCTGACGGATCTGTCCCGCCGGCGGCTGCGCCGTCCAATACGCCCGTGCCGGAAGCCTACGTCGCCTGCGATAACCTGGGCGAGCGCACCGGCGGCGAGATGACCTCTGCCGGCGGCGGCGGCATCGCCGTGGTGGGCACGTTCGGACCGGTGCGCATCAGCACCACGACGCGCGCCAAGATCAGCACGCAGATCGTCGGCAACGCCTACTGCCGCGTGATCAACCTGCTTGGCGACTTCGTGACCTCGCCTGAGGAAATCGGCGACGCCGGCGTCCTGGGTCTGGGTGTCGCCAACGCGGTGGACATCTTCGGTCTGCTGCCCGACGGTACGCCCGCCAACAACTTCACCCGCGTCATGCAGGTTTGCATGCGCGCCTCGTCTGGCGACATGCTGATGTTCGCCGCCGCCTCCGGTGTGCCGCGCTCCTACGTCCCGCTCGACACCTACATCAGCGGTGACTATATTTGCGGCTTCATCGACCGGGCAGGCACGGTCGTCCAGATCGGCTAGGGTCTCCCTGCATACTCTCTGGACCTCACCCCTCGATCCCCTCTCCATTGCATGGAGAGGGGCAGGGGGTGAGGCGCAGCAGGGGTGAGGACTACACACAAAAGGACCGCCCGGCGAAACGCCGGGCGGTCCTTTTTTCTAAAGTCGGTCTCGTATCCTTCCAACGGGTGAGCCGCCGGCTCCCCCCTACGGGGTGGCGGGCGTAGGGGAGACCTGCCGGGTCTCCCGTTTGTGGTTTTCTTTCGAGAATCCACGTTAGCCATGTTCCGAAACAATTCAATGTCCTCACCCCTGCTGCGCTTCGCTTAGCTTCCCCTCTCCATTTTCATGGAGAGGGGACCGAGGGGTGAGGTGTTCGTGGCTGATCTTCGATTACTGGCTTTGGCGTCACTTCCTGGAGGGCCGGGGATCATATTCCCAGCATCGCCCGCAAGCCTTCGAGATACTGCTGTTCACCGGCGCTGACCTTCTGACCACCGCCGAACAACCCGCCACCCGACGCCCCGGCGATCTGCTCCGCCAGCCCATAGATGAACTGTTTGACCTGATCGCCGCCTTCGACGCCGCTCAAAGCGTTCGCTGCGCCGCCCACCTTGTTGAACAGGGTGGTCACGTCGATGGCGGTGATGTCCGGCAGTTCCAGCGACCCGCCCTCGCCCAACAGCCCTTCGACCAGCCCCCCGATGATCGGGTTGCCGCCTAATTCCTGCGCGCCGCTCTTCAGGTATTTGGCGATGGCTCCCGCTTCGCGCATGCCGCCGATCACGCCGGAGTTGCTCATCATCAGCATGCCGCCGATCACCTCTTTCACCGTCGGGATGAGCATTTGCACGATCTGTTCGATGTCCATGTTTCCCTCTCCGCTCCTCAATGGAGTGTGTGCGACTTGAAGCATCAAGGTACTATAAATGTCGCAACTGGACAAACCCAACGCACGTTTACGAAAGGACGCGCATGAGCAGTTCCGAACCCATCCATGTCGTCGTGGCGATGGAATTCAGCGACGAGATCATCGACCAGCTGCGCGACATCAGCCCGCGTCTCCATATCGAACGGCTGCCGCAGCCGCCGGAACGCGCCTGGGCGCAGGCGGAGATTCTCTACACGCTTAATACGCTGCCGCTGCCGGAGCAGGCTCCCCGCCTGCGCTGGATACAGTTTCATACGGCGGGTATGGACCACCTGCGCGGGCACGCCATCCTGTCCGCCAACGACATCACCCTGACGACGACCAGCGGGCTGCACGCCGTCAACATGACCGAATACTGCCTGGGAATGATGCTGGCGCTGAACTATAAAATCCCGGAGATGCTGCGCTTTCAGGGGAGATCGGAATGGTCCAAGGACCGCTATAAGGTCTTCACACCCCTGCCGCTGCGCGGCAGGACCCTGGGCGTCGTCGGCTACGGCGCGATCGGGCGCGAACTCGCCCGCGCCGCCGACGCTCTGGGCATGACCGTGCTGGCGATGAAGCGAGATGTGATGCACCCGGCAGAAACCGGCAGCTATCGCGAACCGGGGACCGGCGACCCGGCGGGCGAGATTCCGGCGCGCATCTACCCGCCGGCAGCGCTGAAGTCGATGGCGGCGGCGTGCGACGTGCTGGTGCTGATCACCCCGCTGACCGATCAGACGCGCGGACTGATCGATTCTGAGGTGCTGCGCGGCATGAAGAAGACCGCCCTGCTGATCGACGTGGCGCGCGGCGGCGTGGTCGATGAAATGGCGCTGCTCACGGCGCTGAAAGAAGGCTGGATCGCCGGGGCGGCGCTCGATGTTTTCGAGACCGAGCCGCTGCCGCCGGAAAGTCCGCTGTGGTCCGCCCCCAACCTGATCATCAGCCCGCACATCGCCGGCTACCGCGCCGACTATCACGCCCGCGCCGCCGACGTGTTTGCCGCCAACCTGCGCCGCTATCTGGACGACGAGCCGCTGCTCAACGTCTTCGCCCGCGAACTAGGATACTGAACCGGCTTTCGCCTTCCGACTCTCAGCGAAACAGCTCCGCCGCCCGCCCCGTGCCCCGCTCGCCAATCCGAGAGCGGGGCTGGTAGCCCTGCCAATCGCCATCGAAGACGGCGAATGCCCCTTCCCGGTACTCGACGACGACCAGCCGCTCGTAAGGCGACTGCACCGCGAAAGTGCGCAAACTCGGCGCGCTGAAAGCCTCTTCGGCGAACTCACAGGTCTCGTCTGCCGTGAGGCTGAAGCAGAGGATCGCCCGAAGGCTGTGGTCGCCATAGGCGACAGGGACCATGTATTCCGGGTAGATCGGACTGTCGAAGACTCTGACGAGTTCTCGCTCCGGGTCGAAAAGTACCAGCACGGTGTCGGCGCTCAGCGCAGGCACGGACTCAACGAGCGCCAGCAGCGCCTCCTGCTGGCGTTCCGAAAAGCGCATGGTGGCGTCATGCTGCGCCAGCAGCGGCAGCGTGAATACGCCCACGCACCCGGCGACGAGCCAGGGGAAGAAACGCGCGCCGCCGATCATCCACAGCAGCACCGCCAGCGTCAGCGCCGCGCCGATCCCTGAGAAGAAGGCGGTTCGCACCGGATCATGGCGCAGCGTCGTCGGCAGGTAGAGGGCGATCCCCAGGCTGAGGATCAACAGTCCCGCCAGCGCCCAACGCCAGGGATGGGGCGGAGGTTTCAGGGGCACGGACCTGAGCAGGAAGAACGCAATGACCGCCGCCGTGACCGCCAGCGCGGCGTAAAGGGCGTTTTCGGGCAGTTGCAGGTCGAAGTCATAGAAATGCCGGGCGGTCATGGCGACAAACGCTTCGGCTATCGCTCCGAAAGATCGATCTACGCCTGCCAAACTCGCCTGGTACTGCCCGGCGCGGGGAAAGAGGAGGATGATCCCGATGATCCAGGCGGCATAGAAAGCGGGGATCACGAACCACATCAGCGTGACTTCGAGCCAGCGCCGGCTCAGCCGCTTTTCCAGCAGGAGCAGCAGAACAGGAGCCAACGCCAGCAGCGGATAGGCGTTTTCGCTGGCGGCGACCGCGAAAAGCTGGGCGAAGACCACGACAAACCAGGCGAGAAGCTGCCGCCGCCGCCAGTATTCCAGGAGGAAGTGGATGGCAAGCAGGCAGCAGAAGACGTTGAAGTGAAGCCCCAGCGCCCCCAGATAGAAGATCCCGCGATCCACCGGCAGAAACAGGTACAGGAGCGCCGCAGCAAATGCCAGCGGTTCAACGAAGCGGCGCAGGATGAGGTAGATGAGCCAGCTCTTACCAAACAGCAGGGCGAGCAGCAGGAGGTTGAACCCTATGAAGCTCCCCGGCGTCAGAGCGTATCCGATCACCCAAGCCGTAGGAAGCAGCAGGCGGGTCGCCGCCGTGTCGCTGAAGGCGCTGCCCTGCTCGGCTTGCATGAAGAGGATCCAGGCGTCGCCGGTGACGCCGCCTCTGAAACCAAAAGGGACCCAGAAGAGGAACGCCAGCGCCAGCAAAAGGGAAGCTCGGACGAAGATGCGCCGGGCGGGATTCTCGTTCATGGGCGAACGCTCGCTCTATCTGCCGCCGCCGAAGTTGCGAGCGACCGGCTGGCGAACAGGTGGACGCCCCACAGAACTGCGACGGCTCCAAAGCCGAAGGAGAGTACCGGCGCAGACAGCGCCGGCTCACCCTCATAGCCGATCATGAACCAGCCGTGAACGGAGATCAGGATGAAGGCGAGCGCCAGGATGAGGCGAATCTGCCGCCTGGCGAGACTCCAGATCAGCCAGAAGCACAGCAGCATCGGCGGCATCCCGGACGCCCACAGAGTCGGGCTGAGCAGCAGGGCGGTCAGGAGCGTCAGACTGTATTCCAGCCTGAACCGCCGCTGATCGAACGAATCTGTCAGGCTCGCCCGTGAAAACGTCATTCGCCCCAGGATGGCGACAACGCCCAGCGAAAGTCCGAGGCGGGTGAGGGTGTACAGGAGAGGGCTGACGACGACAGCGGTCACGCGAAGATTCTGCTGGAACCACTGCGAGGCGAAGCCCAGGATCGAGATGCTGGTCGAGGCGCGCGTCGCCTGTCCCGCTTCGGCGAGGCTGAAGACGACGCCGAAAGAGTCGAGGAAGGGACCGACGCCCGACGCGGCGATCTGCGCCAGCGCCAGCAGAACTCCGGCGGTGACGCCGCCCCACACGACTCGCCAGTCGCGCCGCCACAGGAAGTAGAGGAGCATGAAGGCGGGCCACACTTTCAGCCAGGCGGCAGACGCCAGCAGCGCCCCGGTCAGAAGCCGCTGATCATGACTCCGCGCCACGTAGGCAGCCGTGAGCAGCAGCAGCAGCAGGATCGTGATCTGCCCGATGTACAGCGAATCGAGGATCGGCTCGAAGAGCAGCGGCGACAGCCAAAGGAGCGCCTGGTTGCTGGCGGGTCCCCAGCGGCTGAACAGCGCGAGGGTGACGATCAGCGCCGCCGCGTTCACGGCAAACCACGCCTGCCAGGCGGCGATGGGGTCGAGCGCCGCAAAAGGAGCGAGGATCTGCGCCAATAGCGGGGGATACAGGTAGAACAGCCCTGTCGTGCCCTGGTATGGCGATATCCCCGCTGCGAACTGGCGCGCCGCCTGAAAATAGACCTCGAAATCGACTCGCCCCCACTGCGCAGACAGCCCTGCCGCCCGCGCTGCCAGGAGAAAGGCGACCCAGCCGAAAGCGATGATCGCCCATTTCAGAAAGCGGCGGATCGGCGCAGGGATGGCGCTCATGATGTGGCGGGCTGACACACGAAGGCGTTCACCGACGCCCAGGCAATGTCCGAAAACGGCTGGCAGGCGCGCACCCGGTCAGCGGCGTCGAAATAAGCCAGATTATCCTCGATACTCCCTTCGCGGGTGACGACGATCACACGGGAGATGCCTGGGCGCTCGAACAGCAGGTCGGCGCGCCCCGTCTGGGTCAGGTGGTGCAGTGCCGGCGCGTTCAGGCAGGGACCGACGATGAGCCAGTCGGTATCACCAACGTGCTGGTCGATCTGCCCTATGATCGCCTTCTCCATGTAGACGCCATCCAGGGCGGGCAGCGAGAATGCGCCCGCCGCCGTCAGAAGCAGCACGGCAGCCGGCGAGAAGCCGCGCAGCAGCCGAGCGCCGCCCGCGCCCGCCAGCAGGGCAAGAGGAGCGATGAGGTAGAGATAGTTCCGCGCGAACAGGGCGTGTCCCGTCAGGACGAACTGCCCCAGGACCGCCGCGCTGGCGATCCCCAGCAGCAGCGCCGCCGGCAGCGCCGTTGGCTTGGGGCTGCGGGCGGATAGGACACCCCCATACAGCGTGGCGGCGGCGAAGAGCGCGCCCAGCACGGGGGTGTTTCCGGTGCTGAAGACCATCTGCATCCAGCCCTCCAGCAGATAGATCAGATCGAATTCGCCGAACATGCCCAGGTGGGCGCTCATCAGACCCGCGAACACCGATGGCAGGTAGGGGAGCGCGCCGATGAGTCCCCCAACGATGAGCGCCGCCGCGATCCTGCGCCAGCGCCGGTCTCGACGCTGTTGGATCAGCGCCCACAGCCCGACCGCGCCGGACGCCAGGATCATCGAGGGCAGCGTCAGGATGAGCGCGGCGGAGACGAGGATGAGGCTGTACTGATGACGCCGGCGGTAGAAACGTCCCGGCGGCGTGGCGAAAACCAGATCGATCAGCGCCAGAGTCAGGGCGATGGACAGCGTGTACCCGCGCGCGTTGATCGCGTAATCGGCAAATCCAAACGCCGTCAGCAGAAACGCCATCGACAGCATGCCGGCGTTCCGCCTGCCGAGGGCATCGCCGGTGACCAGCCGGGCGCTCGTGCGGTAGGCGAGCGCCAGGGCGGCGAGCGCGGCGGCGAAGGCGGGAAAGCGCACCACAGCGCCAGATGTTCCCGCCAGCGTTGTCATCGCCCAGACCTGGAGGCTGTGCAGCAGGTGGTTGTTGGGGGTGGCATAGGAAAAGAGGGCGCGGACGGGGCTGCTGGCGTACTGATACAGGGTGTTTGCCTCGTCACAGTACATCACCCGGTCGGTGTAGGGCAGCAGCATGGCGCAGGCGATGAAGATCATCAGCGCCGGGGGAAAAATCGCCGAGAGTCGTCTGCTTAGCGGCACGCCGCGCGTCACCATACCCCTGCCCATGATTCCTGGCTGAAAATCCAACGGATGAAGTATAGCTTTGGCGTCGAGTCACAGCCAGAAGGCGAAGGACCAGGGACCGCCGCGAAACCTCAAGCTCTGTCGTAGTGCGTCGCCGCTCCGCCCGCGGTGTTGCCGCCGTCCACCAGCAGCAGATGCCCGGTCATGTAGCTGCTGTCGTCGGACGCCAGAAACAGCACCGCCCGCGCGATCTCGTCGGGATCGGCGATGCGCCCCATCGGGAAGCCTTCGCCCAGGTCCTGCAGATGGGCGTCGAAGGCGTCGGCGGGCTGGCCGGCAGCCGTCCAGTTGCGCCGCCAGCGGTCCACCAGCGTGTCGCCGGGGCAGACGGCGTTGACGCGGATGCCGTCGCGGGCGAAGTCGAGCGCCATGCTTTTGGTCATGAGCGAGACCGCGCCCTTGGTGGCGGCGTAGGCACTGGCGCGCTGCCCGCCGACCACCCCCCAATCCGAGCTGTTGTTGACGATCACACCGCGCCGGCGGGCGATCATCCCCGGCAGGACGGCGCGGCTCATGTAGAAGACGCCGTGCACGTTGGTGGCGAACACGTCGAGCCAGACCTCATCGGCGGTCTCCAGCAGTGTGCCGTAGGGGACGATGCCGGCGTTGTTGAAGAGGATGTCCACCGCGCCGAAGGTTTCGACCGCCGCCTGCACCGCGCGGTCACAGGCGGCGCGGTCACGCACGTCGCAGCCGACGGCGGCAGCGGTTCCGCCCTGCGCAGCGATCTCGCCCACGACGGCTTCAGCTCTGGCGAGATCGCGGGCGGCGATCATGACGCGCGCCCCTTCACGGGCGAAGCGCAGCGCCGTCGCCCGCCCGATCCCCGATCCGCCGCCGGTGATCAGCGCCGTTCGGTCATGCAGTTTTCCGGTCATGGATGTTCGCAGTCCTTGTATCTTCCAGGCTAGATCGCCAGTCGAGTGAAAAAGCGCTCACGGTCTGCCTGTATCTCCAGGATTTCTTGCACCGTGAACAAATCGGTGATGACTTCAGCGTTGATGAGCAGATCTTCTTTTGCCCGTTCGGTCATCGACACATCTTGAACGATCAGAACGGTGATCGCGCTCGAATTCGCCTGTCTTGCCCGCCGCAGACTTTTGAGCGCTGCGCCGATCCGCTCCAGGACGCCAGCAGGATCGATTCCGCCTTTGACTTCGACAGCAATATGGATCAGGTCGCCGTCGTAAACGGCAACATCCGGCTCGTCAGAAAAGACTAACGTGCGACCATCCTTGAGATTGATACGACTGGTCGGAGGTCGTTCCGAGGCAATGCTGTCCTGTTCATATAGGCGCCGGAGTATCAGTTCGCGGATGGCGATTTCCGCCGAAGCGCCTTTGTTGTTCTGCCACGACCCTTGAGCCTGCGCTCCGGCTGCCATCCCGCGCCAAAGATCGAATTCTCCGGCGTCGATCACTGCATCGCTTTCGACCAGCGCGCTGATGATGCGATTGAGATGCCGAGCTAGTCCTAACGCCATCTCCTGATCATCGAGCGGCTTGCCGCCTTCGTAATCATCGATATTCTGCCCGATTCGTTTCATCGATTTCTGGGAGACCATCGCCAACATGCGATAGTATCCGACGGACCCAGGGATCGACTGCAATACTTGAGGATGAGCGAATACAGTCACCGGCTTGATTCCGCGATGAATGACCTTCGCCCAGGCGGTTTCAGAGATATTCAGATCTTCCCACACCAGCGCTTCCCCGCGAACCGCGTTGACCTGCTCGGCGACCTCGATGAGCTTCCAGTCATGCAGCTTGCGATGAAAGAAGGCGCTCTTGGCGAGCTGATCGAGCGTCCAGGCTTCGATCTGATTCCGGTTCGGCTTCCTCGCCATCATGATCTCCTGCGGCGCCAGAGGTAGATGCACTTGCGCAGTTCCTCGCGCCCGTGCGCGCCCATCTGCTGGCTGCTGTTTCCCTTGCCTGTCGGAAGGGTCCAGATGACCTCCACGTCGAACCCGGCGCTTTCGGCGAAGTCGGACAGGATGAGATCAACCGGGATCACTGCGCCGCCATAGCGCACATTGTCGTTCACCATCACGAACGGCGCGTCAGGTCTCAAAAGGAGTGCGCATTCGAAGATAATCAGCGCCATCTCGAAGAAGTAATTGCGCACCATGCGCGGAATGCCGGGGTTATTCAGCAGTTTCGCCTGCTTCTGATGCTCCAGATAGTGCAGGACAGCCTGCAGTTCTTGCTG
Organism: Anaerolineae bacterium; assembly: GCA_016789005.1. Classification (GTDB taxonomy): domain Bacteria; phylum Chloroflexota; class Anaerolineae; order Aggregatilineales; family Phototrophicaceae; genus Flexifilum. The sequence continues at coordinate 19,424 of JAEURA010000187.1, read as the reverse complement.
CGAGTCGAAAGCCCGCACTGCCTTTCCGTAGAGTTCTTCAGTGAACCTGGAATTCAGCCAGGTCTTGTCACGATTCTCGACCGTGCAGGAGACCATCGCCTGACGAAGTTCGCGAATTTCTGCCTCGCTGACCCCCAGCATGGCGAGTTCCAGCGCGTAGGTCCGGGTGTAATCGTAGCGGTTGGCATAGGGCGGGGACGTGATCAAGCCGTCAAAGGACTCCGCCGGCAGCGAAGGCAGGATGTTCAGGCACGAACCGCGCAGGATTTCGATACTGCCCCTGGAAGCGGTCGGCTCAAAAAAGCCGGGTAGAAAACCTGAGGGCTGAAGATCTTCGGCAATTTCGGCAAGTTTGCGGTCGATGGCTTCGTCAAAAGCATAGATAACCCCTTTGTCGAAGGGGCGGCTTCCCTGCCGTCGTCCAGAGCGGTAATCCCAGCGGAGGTACTGCCCATCTTTCCTCGTATAGCTGATCTCTTCAAGGACGCACATGGCGGCAAAGCGAAGCAGCCGCGCTGAATCTGCGGGTTCAGTATTTGCAGCGTCGATGAACCGCTCCAGTTGCGCCTGTGTCTCGTCGGGAAAAGCGCCGCTGGTGATTCGCAAATGGGGAAAGGCGGCAGACGTTCGGAGGCGCTGCCAGGGGCGCTCATCTCGCCACCGCCGGACTGTCGCCAGCAGTTCGTCAGCACATGCGCCTTGGGTCAGCTTGCGAACTTCGATGATCTCGACTCCGACAGGCAGCAGCTCAACGCCGGTTGCGTCGATGCCGCGCCCGCTGGCGGCAAAGAGCGTCGTACCTGTTCCGGAGAACGGATCGAGCATCTGCCCATGCTCAAGACGCAGATAATCCAGCAGGAAATGGACCAGCGCCTCGGAGAAACCTTCCTTATATTTGAACCAGCGGTAGCCCGGTCTGGTCTTGTTTGCCTGAAAGCTGACCATCTGTCGGCTGAGCCGTGCATTGGGCTTGAGCCTATCGGCATAACGCGCTTCAAGAGCAGCGTTCGCCGTATGGATGATTTCGAGCGCGTCCAGTGTCAACTCGTTTCCTTGCTGCTGTGTCTTCATTTCAATAATCAGTGTACTGCACATGTCCTCAAGATGCCCTCGTATATTATCCCCTATAATGATGGCATATCGTTCGCGCTGGAACCCGGAGCACGATGACCCATCTGCTCATCCCGTTCAATGATCTGCGCGCCGCCCACGCCGATCTGGAACCGGCGCTGGAGGCAGCCGCCCGCCGCGTCCTCACCAGCGGATGGTTCATCCTCGGCGGCGAGGTCAGCGCCTTTGAAGTCGAATTCGCCGCCTATCATGGAGTCGCCCATGCCGTCGGCGTGGCGAACGGCACGGATGCCCTGGAGCTGGCGCTGCGCGCCGCCGGGATCGGGCGGGGAGACGAGGTGATCACCGTCGCTCATACGGCAGTGCCGACGGTGTGCGCCATCGAGCGGGCAGGGGCGACCCCGGTGCTGGTGGACATCGAAGAATCGACCTATACCATCGACCCGGCGGCGGTCGAAGCGGCGATCACCCCGCGCACCCGGGCGATCCTGCCGGTGCATCTCTACGGGCAGCCCGCCGATATGCCCGCCCTGCTGCACATCGCCGAGGCGCGTCACCTGCTGCTGATCGAGGACTGCGCGCAGGCGCACGGCGCGCGCCTGAACGGCGCGCTCGTCGGGACTTTCGGACATCTGGCGGCATTCAGCTTCTACCCGACCAAGAACCTGGGGGCGGTCGGCGACGGCGGCATGGTCATCACCGGCGATAGCGGCTATGCCGAGCGGCTGCGGCGGCTGCGCAACTACGGACAGGTCAGCCGCTACGAACATGCCGAACGCGGCATCAACAGCCGCCTGGATGAAATGCAGGCGGCGCTGCTGCGGGTCAAGCTGCCGCTGCTGGACCCGCATAACGCCCGGCGGCGCAGTCTGGCGGAAGCCTATACGGCGCGGCTGACCGGGACGCCGGTCCTCCCCCCGGCGGTGCGCGATGGAGCCGATCACGTCTTTCACCTGTACGTAGTCCGCTCCGCCGAACGCGATGCGCTGATGGAGCGCCTGAAGGCTCGCGGCGTGGGGACGCTGATCCATTACGCTGTGCCGGTGCATCTCCAACCCGCCTATCGCGATCTGGGCTGCCATGAGGGCAGCCTGCCGGTGACGGAACGGATCGCGCGGGAAATCCTGTCGCTGCCGCTGCACCTGGGGCTGACGACGGAGGATGTGCAGACGGTCACGGAGGCGATGCGCGCATGAGATTCACGACACAGGCATTCAAAGGCAGGAACTGTCTGATCACCGGCGGACTCGGTTTTCTGGGCAGCAATCTGGCGATCCGGCTGGTTGAACTGGGCGCGCGGGTGACGATCATGGACTGTATGCTGCCCGGACACGGCGCGAACCTGTTCAATATCGCCCCGGTGCAGGACCAGGTGACGGTGACCTATTCAGACATCCGCGACGGCAACCTGATGAGCTACCTGGTGCAGGGGCAGGACTACCTGTTCCATCTGGCGGGACAGGTCGATCACATCATCAGCCTGACCGATCCCTACCCGGACATCGAGATCAACATTCGCGGCACGGCAACGGTCATGGAAGCCTGCCGCCATCACAACCCGAACGTCAGAGTGGTCTACACCGGCACGCGCGGCGAATATGGCACGGCTCCGCATCTGCCCGTCGATGAAGAAATGCCGACCACGCCGAGAATGCTGCTCGACATCTCCAATCTGACGGCGGAAAAGATCATCCTGATGTACCATCAGGTGCACCATGTCCGGTCGGTGCTGCTGCGGCTGACCAACATCTACGGCGCGCGGGCGCAGATGCGCCATCCCCGCTACGGAGTGGTCAACTGGTTCGTGCGCCAGGCGATTGATGATGAGACGATCAAAGTGTTCGGCGACGGCGCGATCCTGCGCGACTTCCTCTACGTCAACGACTGCATCGACGCGATGCTGATGAGCGTGCTGTGCGATGCGGCATTCGGGGAGATCTTCAACGTGGCGACCGGCGAACCATGCAGCTTTCGGCTGCTCGCCGAGGCGCTGATCGGTGTGGCGGGCAGCGGGCGCTGGGAGTTTGCGCCGTTCACGCCGGAACGCGCTGCCCAGGAACCGGGTGACTTCTACGCCGACATCGGCAAGATTCGTCAGGTGGTGGGCTGGCAGCCGACGACGACGCTGCGCGACGGTCTGGCGCAGACGGTTGCCTACTATCGGGCGCACAAAGCACAGTACTGGTGATCATCCAGCGGAACCAGGAACAGGACGAGGTGGTACAAAACATCAACTTCGACCGCTTCAAGAACCTGACCTACGAGCGTTTTCGCGAGATGGCGAAAGATCCCAGCCTGTCCGAGTACGAAAAGGTCGGATTTCCTGATTCGTACCGTGCCGGCAGAGGCGCTGACATCTTCGCCGACATCCTCGCCAAGCTGCCGCGCCTGAGCGAGCGCGGGCTGACCGTGCTGGACATCGGACCGGGATGCAGCGACCCGGCGAAGCTGATGATCGCCCACTGCGCCGAACACGAACACCGGCTGATCATGATCGACGCGCCGGAGATGCTCGATCTGCTGCCGGACTCCCCGCATCTGACCAAACTGCCCGCCTACTATCCGAAGGAATGCCCGCAGCTCTTCGTCGATTACGCCGGCAAGGTTGATGTCGTGCTGGCGTACGGCGTGGTCTCGATCATCTTCGCTGAAGGGCTGCTGTACCCCTTCATCGATCAGACGCTCAGCCTGATGGCGAACCGGGCGGAGTGGCTGATCGGCGATTTTCCGAATATCTCCAAGCGCAAACGCTTCTTCGCGTCGGAGACCGGCATCGCCTTTCACAAGGCGTTCATGGGCACCGACGACGCGCCGCAGGTCGCTTTCAATGCGCTCGACGCCGGGCAGATCGACGACGGCGTGATGCTGGGTATCCTGGCGCGCTGCCGCGCTTTCGGCTTCGACGCTTATCTCCTGCCGCAGCGCGCCGATCTGCCGATGGCGAACCGCCGCGAGGACATCCTGATCCTCAAGCCGTGAGCGTGACGATTGAGCGCTACACCGACGCGCACCGCCTGGCATGGGACGCCTTCGTGCAGGGCAGCAGGAACGGCGTCTTCCTGTTCCTGCGCGACTACATGGAGTATCACCGCGACCGCTTCACCGACCATTCGCTGATCGCCTTTGCCGGCGGGCGGCTCGTCGCGCTGCTGCCGGCGAACCAGCGCGGCGAGTCGCTGATCAGTCACGGCGGGCTGACCTTCGGCGGATGGATCACCGACGGGCGCATGAAACAGGCGCTCATGATCGAGGTGTTCGACGCCCTGCGCACCTACGCCGGCGATCATGGGCTGCGCCGGCTGATCTACAAGCCCGCGCCGACGATCTACCATCGTCAGCCGGCACAGGAAGACCTGTACGCGCTCTTTCAACAGGGGGCGCGCCTGGAAGACCGCCGAGCGGCGACCGCGCTTCAGGGCGCGCCGACGCTTCAGGATGCGCCGCCGTTTCCTAAGGACCGGCGCTACGAGGTGCGCAAAGCTCAGAACGCCGGGGTGACGGCGGCGGAAACGCGCGATCTTGCTGCGTTCTGGGCGATCCTGGAGGACGTGCTGTCACAGCAGCACGACGCCAAGCCGGTCCATACCCTGGCGGAGATGGCGCTGCTGGCAGGGCGCTTTCCGCAGCACATCCGACTGTTCGGCGCCTATCTCGATGGTGCGCTGGTCGCCGGCGTGCTGGTCTACGAGAGCGGGCAGGTGGCGCGGGCGCAGTATATCGCCTCCGGCGAGCACGGGCGGGCGACCGGCGCGCTTGACCTGCTGATGGATCATCTGCTGCGCCGGGTTTTCACCGACAAGCTGTATTTCGATCTGGGCACGTCCACCGAGCCGGCAGATGGCAGCCTGAACCGCGGGCTGATCGCCCACAAGGAAGATTTCGGCGGGCGCAGCGTGATGTGCGATACCTACAGGCTGGAGTGGTGATGAGCGCAGGAGAACGTGACGCGGCGGAGCGGGGAAAGCTGGTTTCGGTCGTCGTGCCGGTCTACTACAACCAGGAGTCGCTGCCGCACCTCTTCGCGGCGCTGCAAACCGTCGAGGCGCAGCTCGGCGAACGCGGTTGCGCGCTGGAGCTGGTCTTCGTGGACGATGGATCGGGCGATGGCTCGCTCGGCGAGCTGCTGAAGATCAAGGCGCAGCGCCCGAACACGGTGGTCGTCAAGCTGGCGCGCAATTTCGGGGCGATCCACGCCTCCAAAGTAGGGCTGAACTACATCAACGGCGGCTGTTTCATGTGGCTGGCTGCCGATTTGCAGGACCCGCCGCACCTGATCGTCGAAATGACTGATCACTGGCTGAATGGGGCGAAGTTCGTGCTGGCGGTGCGGACGCGGCGGGGGGACCCGGCGCTGACGCGCTTCTTCGCCCGCGTCTATTACGCCCTGGTGCGGCGCTTCATCGTGCCGGATTACCCGCCGACGGGCTTCGACATCATGCTGATGGATCGGCAGCTGCTGCCCTACATGCGCGACAGCACCAAGAATATGAACACCACGCTGCTGCTCTACTGGCTGGGCTTCAAACCGGTGGAGATCGAGTACGTCCGCCCGGAACGCCCCTATGGTAAGTCCCGCTGGACGTTCGTCAAGAAGCTGAACTACTTCGTCGACTCGGTGGTGGGCTTCACGGTGCTGCCGATCCGTATCATCACGGGGATCGGCTTTGCCGTCTCGGTCTTGAGTTTTCTCTACGGCGCATATATCTTCCTCAGCACCCTGATCGAGGGACGCGATGCGCCGGGTTTTGCCACGCTGGCGGCGCTGATCGCCTTCCTGGTGGGGCTGGTCATCGTCATGCTCGGCATTATCGGCGAATACGTCTGGCGCATCTTCGATGAAGTGACGCGCCGCCCGGAAGTGGTGGTCGATGAAGTCTATTGAAAACGCCGTTCAGGCTTCGGATATTCCGGTCCTTCGCCCGTTCAAAGCGGTGCTCGCCAGCGCCTTCCTGCGCTACGTCATCGCTGGCGGGGTGAACAGCGTCTTCACCTACGTGATCTACCTGCTGCTGCTGCCAATCACGCCCTACACGGTGGCATACGGCGTCAGCTATTTCGCCGGTGTGCCGGTCGGCTACGTGCTCAACGCGCTCTTCGTCTTTCGCCAGCCGCTGCAATGGCGCACGGCGTTCCGCTTTCCGGCGGTCTACATCGTGCAGTACGTGCTCGGCACGCTCTTCACCATCCTGCTGGTTGACAACCTGCATATCCCCGCCGAGTACGCCGGCGCGCTGGGCACGCTCATGACCGTACCGGTAGCCTTCGTGATCACCCGTCTGATCCTCAAGCCTTCGCGAGTCGAACCCGCCGCAAGCACGACTGGTCCTGCGAGCTAACTTGGGGTGAGGAAGGCATAGGGTGACAAACAGCGAGTTTCCATACACGTTCTGGCGCGTCCGCCGCGACGGGCAGAATCCAGGGAGCTGTCCCTGCAATGCGCCAGAATGATCGGATGCACCCGTCGGTCCTCAAAGCCTCTCCCTCACCCCTCATTCCTCCCTAGAGCCTGTTATGAACTTCTCTCCCCTCAACCCCCCAGCCCCCTTCTCCCACAAAACGGGGAGAAGGGGGAGTCAGGTCCCCTCGCCCCGCGCGCGTGGGAGAGGGGATACAGGGGTGAGGTTGCCGCAAAAGTTCATAACAGCCCCTAGAAATTGATCATCTGTCCTTCCAGCCCGTGCGCCGCTTCTTTGAGCGCCTCGCTCAGGCTGGGGTGGGCGTGGACGTTGCGGGCGATCTCTTCCGGCGTCAGTTCTGCATAGCGCGCCAGCGTCAGTTCCGGCAGCAGCTCCGTCACTTCCGGTCCGATCATGTGCGCGCCCAGGATTTCGCCGTACTTCTTGTCACTGATCAGCTTGACGAAGCCGGCGGTCTCGCCCAAGCCATGCGCCTTGCCGTTCGCCTGGAAGGGGAATTTGGCGACGTTGATGTCGTAGCCCTTCTCGCGCGCCTGCTTTTCAGTGTAGCCGAAGCTGGCGACCTGCGGCTGGCAGTAGGTGGCGCGGGGCAGCATGTCGAAGTCGAGTTCGATGCTGTGCGCCCCGGCGATGGTTTCGGCGGCGATCACGCCCATCGCCTCGGCGACGTGCGCCAGCATCAGCTTTGCCGTCACATCGCCGATGGCGTAGATGTGCGGCACGCTGGTCTGCATCTGGGCGTTGATCGCCACCGCGCCCCGTTCGGTCAGCTTGACGCCGGTCTTGTCCAGCCCATAGCCCTCGGTGCGCGGCTTGAAGCCGATCGCCTGCAGGACGCGGTCGGCGCTCAGCACCTTCGTGCCGCCTTCCGGCAGGGTCACGGTCACTTCGACGTGGTCGCCCTTATCTTCGATCTTGTCAACCCGTGTCTTGGTCAGCGCGCCAATGCCCATGCGGCGGTAGTGCTTTTCCAGTTCCGCCGAGACATCTTCGTCTTCCAGCGGCAGCAGGTGATCCAGGAATTCGACGATAGTCACATGCACGCCGTAATTGTGCATGACGTAGGCGAACTCGCAGCCGATAGCGCCGCCGCCGGCGATGATGATCGACTTCGGCAGCTTCTCGTCGAGAATCTGCTCCTCGTAGGTCACGACGTTCTTGCTCAGCGCCGTGCCGGGGATCAGCCGGGTGGTCGCGCCCGCCGCCAGGATGCAGGACTTGAAGGTGATCGTCTCGGTCTTGCCGTCGTTGAGCGCCACTTCGACGGTATGCGCATCCTTGAAGACGCCCCAACCATCGAACTCATCGATCTTGTTCTTGCGCATCAGGAAGTGGACGCCCTTGACGCGCCCATCTGCCACCTGACGACTGCGCCGGAACGCCATGCCGTAATCGAACGACACCGTCCCCTGCACCTGGATGCCGTATTTTTCGGCGTCGTTCTTGAAGATGTTCACCAGTTCGGCGTTGCGCAGCAGCGCCTTTGACGGGATGCAGCCGACATTCAGGCAGACACCCCCCCAGTATTGCTTTTCGACAATCGCCGTCTTGAGTCCGAGCTGGCTGGCGCGAATTGCAGCGACGTAGCCGCCGGGTCCAGCGCCAAGCACCAGGACATCGTATTCTTTTGCCATCGGTCCCACTCCAGAATTTGGCTAGAGATGGGCGTAATTGTATAGACGCGCCGCGCTGTCTGCTATGCCGGCTGTCGCGCCGGCGCGTTCGCCTTGCATTCATCGGAAAAATATACGTTCTACACGAAATCTCCCCTTCGTTCCGTTGTATTATGGGAAAGTCATCATTTCTCCCTATACAGCCTTCATGTGCCGGGCTGGACGCTGCGTTTGTCTGGCTGCGGCTGAAAGAGACCGCCGAATGAGACGTGCCAGCCTGTTCATCGCTGCTGTTTGCGCTTTTCTGCTCCTGGCTGCCGTGCAGTTCCAGCGGAGCGCCGCCCAGGTCGCCGAGTCCTGCCCGACATTCGTCGCCAACGCGCTCAACACCGTCGGCAACAACTGCGGCGGGCTGGAACGCAACAATGCCTGCTACGGCTACAACACCGTCGAGGCGGAATTCCTCGCTGCGCTGTCTGAACTGCGCTTTCAGCAGCCGGCGGATCGCGCTGATCTCGCCTCCCTGGCGCGCATCACCACCAGCCCGATGCAGACCCCCCTCAACGAATGGGGCATCGCCCTGATGAGCGTTCAGGCGAATCTGCCGGACGCCCTGCCCGGTCAGAACGTCGTCTTCATGCTCCTGGGCGACAGCGAAATCGAGAATGCCGTCGCTCCCGACGATACCGAACACACACCCATGCAGGCGTTCTATTTCCGCACCTCCGCCGCCGGCACGGAATGTCTGGGCGCGCCAGATTCGCTGATCGTCCAGGGTCCGCGCGGCTTAAAGGTGGACATCACTGCCAACGGCGCAGATATTCGCATCGGTTCGACCATTGCCCTGCGATCGGTCACGCCGACAGATGAGATCAAGACGCGGCTGCAGGACGAATTCGCCCTGGAAGACGAGATCGTCAGCCTGATGGAGGTGACCACGCTGGATGGCGAGGCGATCCTCAACCCGGACACGCCACAAGAGCAGCACGTCCCCGCCGGGTCGCGCGCCTATCGCTGTCTGACCACCCCCGATGATCTGGGCATGGACGGCGCGGCGAACGACAATACGGTGCTGGAAGAATGTCCCTGGACGGCGATTGAGGAGATGGAGAACAGCGAGATCGCGACCTTCGATCTGCTGGAAGACACCCTGCTGAACTATCCCATCGAACTGCCCTATGAGTTCGACGCCACGCCAACTGAGACGGTCGCGCCGGAGGCGACGCTGGTCTCACCCACCTGGCAGCCGCCGACCGACACGCCGACGCCGACCTTCACGTTCACCGCCACCTTCACGCCGCTGCCGACCAGCACGCTGACCCCGTCGCACACCTTCACGCCGCTGCCGACGGATACCCCCGTGCCGACCCACACGCCGCTGCCGACCAATACCCCCCTGCCGACGGAGACTCTCCCCCCACCGACGGAGACGCCGCTGTATAGTCCGGAAACCATCGAGCCGACCGAGCCGACCATCCGGCACTGAGGGGCAGGGTGAAAGGGCGGAGGACTGAGGACTGAGAGGAAGCGCCGCCGCCTGAGCGCGATATCTCAATCCTCCGCCCTCCTTCCTCTTCCCTTGTCCCTTAGTTCCAGGCCATCTGTTCGAGCCGCGTGCCGGCGTCCGCCAGATAGACGGCTGATCCGGTCGCCAGATCGAGCGCGCTGAGCGTCCCACCCTGGGCGATCACCACATAGCGCCCACCCGAAGAGACCGCGCCGGCAGTCGCGCCGTTCGCCAGGACGAGCGGCTGGCATGCGCCCCCCAGGCAGCCCAGATCGACCGCGCTGACCGCGCCGCCATTCGACGTATAGACCAGGAGTCCACCGCCGATCGCCACGCCGCCAGCTCCGGCATCCGCTGCCGCCAGCGCCGCCGCCGCAGGGCAGTTCGCCGTACAGTTCAGGCTGACCGCGCCGATCACCGTATCGCTCTGGAAGTAGGCATTAGAGGAATCGACCGCCACATCGGTGACGCCCGCCGGCAGCAGATCGACCGCGCTACCCAGCGGGTTCGCGCCGCAGCCGGAAAGCAGACAGCGTACGTCCGCCGCATACACGCTGCCGGCGCTGCGGAACAGGATCTGCGCGTTCCCTGGTCGCCACGCCAGCGGCAGGACAGGGGCGGCGCGCCCGCTGTCGAGCAGGGCACTCTCGCCGGTCTGGGCGTTGACCACCGCCAGCACGGCGTTGCCCTGGCTGCCCCAGTACGCCACCAGCGGCGCCGAGTCGCTCCACAGCGCAACGCCGCCGCTGCTGTCCGCCGCCAGCGGCAGCGCCAGTGCGCCGCCCGTCTGCAGATCGGTCAGTCCGTAGCCGCCGCCCTGACCATGAAAGGCGTATCGTCTGTCGGGCGAAACGCTGATCAACGGAGCGCTGACCTGGGCGAATTCTGCCGCCGACTGGCTGGCGACATCCGCCGCGCGCAGCGAGACCACGCCGCCGGCTTCGACGCCGATCAGCAGGGTGCGTCCGTCGCTCGCCCAGGCGAACCCGAAAGGCTGCGCCACGATCTCACCCGGATTCGTAGCGATCCAGCGGTAGCTGCCATCGCCGCTGCTCACGACGACCTGTCCAGCGCTGTTGAGAAACGCCACCATCTCCCCGCTCCCCTGCGCCGACGTCGGGATCGCCCACAGCGCCGCGACGAAGATCAAGAGGGCGAGGACATGGGTTGGTTTTCGCATCGTTTTGTTGTTCATGCTTGCCATCCTTCTCCCCCTTGCCCTATTGTACGCGAAGACGGAAGGCGGGAACGCCCAAAAATCCGGGGGATAATACCGCCATCTTCAGCGCCAGCCTTTGGCGTACATCTGTTTGATCTTCGCCTCGATCTGCTCGGCGTCGCCGCGCGCGTCGGCAGCGCCGGAATACAGATAGGTTTCGTACTCCTCCAGCGCTTCACGGTAGAGCTGTCGGCTCTCCAGGATTTCTGCCTTGGTGCGGTGCAGGTCGTGCGCGTCGGGGTGCAGCTTGAGCGCCATGTTGTAGTCGTTGATCGCCATCTCCAGGCGTCCCCATTCGTGATAGACCCTGGCGCGCTGCACGAACAGGTCGAAGTCGTCATCATCCCTGCTCAGCTCTATTGCCCGCGACAGATCGCGAATCGCCGCCTCGCGGTCGTCCAGCTTCAGGAAGAGTTTGGCGCGCTGAAGGTAAAGCACCCGGTCATGCGGCTCCAACCGCGCCGCCGCGTTGAGCGCCTTGACGGCGTTTTCCAGGTCGCCGGCGGCGTAGTAGGCGCGCGCCCGATAGCGATGCACTTCCAGCACATCCGCGCCCTTCTTGAGGACTTTCTCGAACAGCGCCAGCGCCGGTTTGTACTGCTTCTGATCGTAGAGCGCCACCGCCCGCTGATAGTCGAGGTCGGCGGCGATCCCCTGTTCCGAGCGCAGGGTGGCGTCCAGTTTGGCGCTGCGCCGTCCTTTGATGCTCAGGACAATCGGAGCCAGCCCGATCATCAGCGCCAGCCAGCCAAAGCCGGCGTACAGCCCGATCTGCACCGCGCCCAGGGGATAGAACGCCGCCACCTGGGGGTTGGTCGGGTCATACCAGATTTTCTGGCGGCTGCCGACCAGGCGGCGGGCGACATCGTCCGCCTCGGCTGGGGTGGCGATGCGCTTGTACTGCCCGGTGAAGGTGTAGGATCGCCCCTCGACGGTGTAATCGGCGGTGGCGACGACTTCAACCGGTCCGGCGAGCGCTGCCAGGATCAGGTTCAGATAGACATTGACCGTGTAGCTCCTGACGGTCGCCGTCGTCGTCGGATACTGGAAATCGGGCTGGAGTTTGCGCCCTTCCAGCGCCGCCAGCACCAGCAGCACGACGGCGATCACCAGGGCGATGGCGGAAATCGGGCTGAAGCCGGAGCGCCGCGCGGCGGGCTTCGCGGAACGGGGATCGGTTGCGGTCACGATCTTCTCTCGTCCTCTCGATGAAGCGGCGGGTCGAGACAGCGCGCTTAGAGGCTGTCTGCAAACTGCTCACCTCACCCCGTTTCGCTGCGCGCAACCGCCCCTCTCCAATTGGAGAGGGGCAGGGGGTGAGGTTGGGGTGAGGTTGTGTGAAAACCGGCTTTGCAGACACGCTCTTAGCGTTATCGACTCTGTAACTATGGCGCAGATCGCGGTGGATGGCAACCTGAATCGGGGTTAAAGCCAGGGCAAACGCATCAAAATCGATGAATGGGTCAGAAAAGGTTACAAGGTATCGTAGGGACGCGGACAGCCAGAAGGCTGTCCCTACAGGACTGCGTTAACCCATCATGACCTGATTGAAAATTTGATGCGTTTGCCCTGGGGTTAAAGCAGGTCGGGCGGGATACTCTCCAGCGTCACCCATTGAACGCTCCCGATCCGCCGCACCCTGCCGCTGCTGCTGATGCCGGAAGGGTGGAGGTAGTATTCGTACTGGCGCGCCTGGGCGAGCGTCCATCCCAGCCGGAGAAGATGCGCGTAGCCTTCATGGGCGATTCCGAGCTGACCGAGCAGGAAGCGAACCCTGGACAGCTCATCATGGTCGCGCGGCAGGTCAACATGGTCATACGAGGTGATGGTCTTGATCCCGCCCTCCAGTTCAAGCGTCAGCGGCGGGTAGAGCCCGGGGCACAGCGAAAGCGACATGGACCACTCGTCCTCTCCGACAGGATAGACGAGTGCAACGTGATCGCCTCCATCCGACGTCCAGATATTGCTTTTCGCACCGATAACGTCGTGTAGCAAATAGTCCAGGTTGAATTTCTGTGCGACGAAAGCTCTGACGAAAGGTTCGATAGAGGCGCGCCACTGGACGATGGTGGCGAGGTGTTCCTCGCTGAGCTTGAAACCGAACATTCCAGCCACAGCCGCATCCTCCTGACTCCATGCCACAGTCATTGAACCGCTCTTGCCTGCTTAATGGTGAAGTACTGTAGCGCCGAAAAAAGGCGTTCGCAACAGCGGCAGAGGGGATGGCGATGATGCCGGCGCGCGGTTCAGACCGGCTCTGCCGACAGCAGAATCGGCAGCTGCGGGAATTCTACGTAGTAGACCCGATAGCGCACGCTGGTCTGAAAATGGCTCAGGGATGCCGGGCTGCTCAGCCGGAAAAGCTTGACCGTCCTGCGCCCCTGCCGCAGGATCAGCTCGTAGCGCATATAGCGCATCCCGCGCGCATACGCCGCCTGGGAAATCGTCTCTGCGACTCCCTCTGCCCGGCTGATCTTCGGATGGCTCAGACGCCGACTGAACCAGGCGCTCAGGGCGGCGCTCACGCCGAGAAGCGCCAGCATCGCCAGGGCGGCTCCCAGGAAGAGCGGACCCTGACGCGCCATGAAGACGTCGAACGGCTCGGTCTGCCGATTGAATTCGATGATGCCGCCGACGACCAGGATCGCCGCGAAGAAGATGAGGAACCCGCGCCCGACCAGGACGGCGTCGCGCGACCGCCGCTCTTTTGCGTCGCGCAGAAGTTCCACCTGCCTGGGGGTGAAGTTCCCCGCGCGGTTTGCCGCCACGTCTTCGGCGCTGAACTCTACGCCCGGCATATACGGGGATGTGTAGTCGTACATGATCGTTTCTTTTCTCCCGTCGTGTTTCAGCTTATGGGAGAATGCCGATTCGGGCAATTCGCGGGACTGCGGCGAGTAAACCCCTCTCCCGCGCCGGCGCAGGAGAGGGGCGCGAAGCCTGGCTACTTTTCAATCGGCACGCCGACCGAGTTGCCCCATTCCGTCCACGAACCGTCATAGTTGCGCACGTTGGAATAGCCGAGCAGATAAGTCAGCACGAACCAGGTGTGGCTGCTGCGTTCGCCGATGCGGCAGTAGGCGATGATTTCGTCGTTCGCCTTCAAGCCTTTTTCGCCCTCGTAGATGGCGCGCAGGTCTTCGACGCTCTTGAAAGTGCCGTCTTCCGGGTTCGCCGCCCGCGCCCAGGGGACGCTCTTCGCGCCGGGGATGTGCCCGCCGCGCAGCGCGCCTTCGTTGGGGTAGTCGGGCATGTGCAGGCGCTCGCCGGTGTATTCGGCTGGACTGCGGACATCGACCAGCAGCTTGCCGGCGTTGACGTGCGCCAGCACCTCGTCGCGGAAAGCGCGAATCTTGCTGTCGTCGCGCTCCGGCGCATGGTAAGCGGTCGCCGGATAGGTCGGCACGTCACGGACCAGCGGGCGACCCTCTTTTTCCCACTTCAGCCGCCCGCCGTTGACCAGTTTGGCGTTCTTGTGACCGAACAGCTGGAACACCCAGAAGGCATACGCCGCCCACCAGTTGTTCTTGTCGCCATAAAAGACCAGCGTCGTTTCGGGGGTGATGCCGATGCTCGACGCCAGCTTCTCGAAGCCCTCGCGGGTGATGTAATCGCGCCGCAGCTGATCGTTGAGGTCGGTCGTCCAGTCCACCTGCACCGCGCTGGGGACGTGACCGGAGGGATAGAGGAGCGGATCCTCGTTGGATTCGATGATGCGGATCGACGGGTCGTTCAGATGTTCCGCCAGCCATTCGGTGCTGACCAGCGCTTCCGGGTGGGCGTATCCCTGATGGCTCATGACAGGTGCGTTCTCCTTCTCCAGAAATAAAAAAGCCCCGGCTGCGAGAGCCAGGGCTTTCATCTGCGCAGGGAGGGCGTTCCCCTCAATGGCGCGTACCCAGGCTGTCGCCGGCGTGTCCTTCGACGCAACACATCGAACAGCACATCATGGCGACAGCGGGCACAGAGCGCATGGGTGAGCGCAGTCCTTGCAGATGAATTGACGAGATCGGGTCTGACGAATGCCATCATAAAAGCGGCAGCACGTTTTGTCAACCAGGGATGAGGAATGAGAGGTGAGGGATGAGGGATGGGGGATGAGGGAGGCATACAAGCGCTTCTGGCTGGGCTGCACCCTCATCCCTTGGATCACGTTTCTCCGTCTTGGGCGCTTCGTCAGCTTCCCATCAGCTGATCCCGCGCCTCGCGCGCCGGTGAAAAGTTCGGGTTGAAGCTGATCGCGCCGTTGAGGTTGTCGATAGCGCGGTCGCGCTCGCCCATCGCCTGGCGCGCCAGCCCGCCATAGTAGTACGTCTCCTCCACGAACTGTCCGCCGCCGTCGTCGAGCGTCGCCCGCGCCAGCTGGATCACCTCGTCGGTCCTGCCCACCGCCAGATACGCCTCGTAGGGCGTGAACTGGTACCACAGCATGCGCCAGGGCAGCCCGGATGTGGTGTTGCGAGCGAAATCGAACGCCGAAGCCGCTTCGGCGTACATACCCAGGTGCGTGTAGCTGCTGCCGATGTTGAACCAGGCGAACGGATCGTCGCGGTTAGCGATGGCGTCCTGCTGCGCCAGCGAGAGGGTGTTGTAGAGGTTCATCGTCTCGTCGGCATCGGAACCGAGGAGCGTCATCATCTCCGCCTCGCGCGCCGGGGGGTAAAGGATGATGTACAGGTAGTTGAAATGCTTCCAGTACTCGCGGATGTGATCATAGCTGTACGCCAGATCGGGACCGTCGTAGCTGTCCTGGGTGATTACCTGGGCACGCCCGTCGTCGTAACCGGTCACCAGCAGATAATGCCCCATCCAGCCCTGATTGGCGGAGACCGGGTCGTAGCCGCTCTCGACCAGCACCGGGAAGTTGTTGGCGACCAGCGTCTTGAGCCGGTCCAGCGTCCCGCCGTAGCGCAGCAGCGCCCGCACATCGCCGGCGGTGTGCTGGTTCACATATTCCACCATCTGCCAGGGACTCACGTTCTTGTCTTCGTTGTTCGGCTTGAGCCACTGCGCCGCCGGAGTTTGATCGGCGGGGTAGCCGAAATAGGTTAAGCCCATCGTCAGCGTCGCCGGTCCACAGTTGTTCCACCCCTGATAGATGTGCGTCACGCCGAAGAGCGTGTAGCTCGACGGCAGCGCCGCCACAGCCTCCTGCGCCAGCGCCGGCGCGCCGGCGACCAGCAGGATGGCAAAAATCGCGATGAGGATTCGCGTCGTTCTCATGCTGACAACCCCTGGGGATCACTGTTTCACTTCGACTGCATTATACAGGCGGCTTGGCGCGCCAGACCACGCTGATCTCCCTACGGTGGGGCGTCGTCCCTCCACCGGCTGCCGCACCCGGCGACACGCCGCAGGTCTGCCAGATTTCTGACTTTTGCAGGTCCGCTAGTGAGCGCGCCGCCATTGTTTGTTATAATCCGTAATGTTTTTACAAAACAAACTTCTCCGCGCCTTGAAGGACATTTCAGCGTCATGCAGACCGATCCGCTAGTGGGGAAACAAATCAGCGCCTTCAGGGTCGAAGCGAAGATCGGTCAGGGCGGGATGGCATCGGTCTACCGCGCCCATCAGGCATCGGTCAATCGATCGGTGGCGCTGAAGGTGATCTCGCTCGAAGCTGCCGAAGGCAGACAGGATGAGTTTCGCCAGCGCTTCGCCCAGGAAGCCCGGCTGATCGCCACGCTGGAACACATTCACATCCTGCCCATCTACGAATATGGCATCGTCGACAACCTCGCCTTCATCGCCATGCGCCTGCTGCGCGGCGGCACGCTCAGCGACCTGCTGGTGGACGGCGCGATGGAGATCAACCGCGCTGCCGACCTTTTCACCCAGATGGCGCGCGGGCTGAGTTATGCCCACAGTCACGGCGTGCTGCATCGCGATCTGAAGCCGAGCAATATCCTGCTCGACGACACTGGCAACGCCTATCTTTCCGACTTCGGGCTTGCCAAACTGACGGATAACCCGATCACCATCACCAGGACCGATACCATCGTCGGCACGCCCGCTTACATGTCGCCGGAGCAGCTTCGGGGGGAGCTGCTCGACGCGCGCAGCGACATCTACAGCCTGGGCGTGATCCTCTACCACATGCTGACGGGCAAAGCGCCGTTTCAGGCTTCCGACAACAACGTCATCTCGATCATCTACCAGCACCTCGAAAAACAGCCCGATCCGCCGTCGAGCGTAAACCCGGCGCTGTCCCTGGCGGTTGATGAAGTCGTGCTGAAGGCGATGGCGAAGACGCCGGATGAACGCTACCCCCGCGCTGTTGACCTCGCCGCCGCCCTCAATGCCGCCCTGGGGCGGTCGATCAGCACCGGCAGCTTCCCGATGGTGCAGCAGCCGACGCCGCCAAGCTTCGCCGTGCCGCCTCCGGTTCCTCCCAGCGCCGTCTCGACCTCGTCGCCGACGCTGACGGCTCTGGCGGTGCAGCCCGGTTCGCGCCCGCTCATGGTCGTGATCGGGGTGCTGATGGTGGCGCTGGTCACCCTGGTGGTGCTGATGGCGGCGGGGGTGCTGACCCTGCCGTCTCCGCCCCCGACGGCGACTCCCTCGCCCACCCCGATCCCGCGCGCGGCGGTGCTGGAGGGCGAGATCGGGCGCGGCGCGGATGCACAGCCGACAGAAGCGGAGATCGTCACCGCGCGGGCGCGAGTCGGCGGGAACGGCTTCGTTGCCTATGCCGCCTGCGTGCAGTCCAGCCAGTATCACGCCGCGCAGGCGCGCGAGATCTCCGAGTTCGCCGCGGCGTATGGGCTGCCCTTCCGCATCTACAACGCCGACAATGACGCTTATGTTCAGGTCACACAGATCGAGCAGGCGCGCACTGAAGGCGTCACCGGGCTGATCATCTGCCCGAAGGATGTCGCCCTGCTCGATGAGACGCTGCACAGCGCCGAAGCCGCCGGCTTGCCGATGGTCTTCATGGCGGCGGAGATCGAAAATTACGGCGGCATCCTGCTGGCAGGCGACGATGAGCGCATGGGACTGGCGGCGGGGCGCGCCATCGGCGAGATCGTCCGCGACGAGCGGGGCGGCGCGGCGCGGGTGATCATCCTTGACTTCCCAACCATGCCGCAGATCGTCACCCGCGCCGACGGTCTGGAAGCCGGACTCCTGGAATACGCCCCGGACGCCGTCATCGTCGGGCGCTACCTGGGGGGCACGCGCGAGGACGGACAGCGATCCGTCGAGCGGCTGCTGGAAGAAGGCGTCGCCTTCGATGTCATCCTGAGCATCAACGACGCCGGGTCCTACGGAGCCATCACGGCGCTGGAAGCCGCCGAGATCCCGCCGGAAGCGGTGATCATCGGCAGCATCGACGCCGAACCTCTGGCGCGCCAGTACATCGCCGAGGGCTACTACCTGCGCGCCTCAGTCGATGTCGGACGCGAAGAGTTTTCGCGCGCGGCGGTCGATTCGCTGGTGCGCCTGATGGCGGGCGCGACCATCCCCGAGACGCTGCTCGTACCGCCCGGCGTGACCATCACCCGCGACAGCGCGGCGGAAGCCTCCGCCGAAGCGACGGCGGAGAGCGCCGGAGGGTAGCCGCTGGAGCCGCCAGCGGGCTACACGTAATCGCGCAGATACAGGAAATCGTGCCCGATGGTGCGCCGGCTGAGCTTGGCGATGTTGGGCATCGTCCGCTTGTAGTGATTGACCTTCACCCGCTGCCAGACCTTTTCCACGAAGGAGCGGGCGAACCCTTCCTCGACGACTTCCTCGACGGTGTAGCGTTCGTCCACCAGCAGGAAGAGCGCCTGATCGACATCGGCATAGGTGAAGCCGAGTTCGCCCTCGTCCGTCTGCCCCTCCCACAGGTCGGCGCTGGGTGCTTTGGTCTGCACCGACTGGGGGATGTCGAGCGCGGCGGCGAGATGGCGCACCTGTGTCTTGTACAGATCGCCGATCGGCTGAAGCGCGACCCCGCTGTCCCCGTAAATGGTCGAATAGCCGAGCAGCAGTTCGGTCTTGTTGCTGGTCCCCATCACCAGCCCGCCCCAGGTCGCGCTCTGATCGTAGAGGATGGTCATGCGCAGGCGCGCCATGATGTTGCCCCGGCGGGTGCTGGACATGTCGGGGAACTGGGCGAACAGCGGCTCCGCCATCGGCGTGATCTCGACGGTGATCGACGGCAGACCGAGCGCCTGGATGACCTGTTCGGCGTCGCTCAGGCTGTCCGGTGACGAGGTGCGGTAGGGCATGCGCACCGCCAGCACGTTCTGCGCGCCGAGCGCCTCTGCCGCGAGGGTTGCCGAAAGCGCCGAATCGATGCCGCCGCTCAAGCCGATGACGGCGCGCGACATGCGCGTCTTGCTGATCTCGTCGGCGATGAAGCCGGTCAGCATTTTGCGGGCGACGGCGGTGTTGATCGCCAGGCGCGCGCTGATGTCGGGGGTCTTCGTGGTCATCGGTCGCCTCCACCGTTCATGATGCGGAAAAGCTCGCGCTGCACCATCTCCGGGCGTTCGTCGCGCAGCAGGGGCAGGCGGGCGCGCGTGCGGTGCAGCTGGTTCAGATCGATTTGGCAGGTCAGCAGGGCTTCGTTGAAGTAGACGCCGCTCAGCAGGAAGTCGCCATCAGGACCG